>JAPKYA010000003.1 GCA_026394565.1 Methanothrix sp. | reverse complement strand
CACGGTGATGGCCGTGCAGTTCTTCGGAATACCAGTTTTTAGCGGGATCACCAGCGGCGGCTGGCGCTTTAGTCCAGACTTGTTCTTGTCGTCCGGCGTCTTTGCCAAGGATAAGAGCAGAGCCTTGCCCTCGATCGTCCTAGCATCGCGGCGGTCCCAATGACAGTCGCGGGCCTCGCGCTGGCGCCACGGAAATCTTGCCGCGGCTGTTCCGCCAGCGGCATTGCCGGTCGTTCGTTTTTGCTGAGCTGTACGGACAACGCCGAGAAACTCGTCAAACAGTAAATTTTGTGACTGAGTTCCTAAAGCTAGGCCGAGAGCAGCGGTCTGGCCAGTCATCTGCCTTGCTAGGTCTTGCATGGAAGGCCAGTGCAGACGCTCTCTGCGCAGCAGCTGGTGGTAACTGACTAGGCTGTTCCAGACCCAACCAGCATCACGCCTCAGTCGCAGCAGCTTGGTGAACTCCTCGTCAGCCAGCTGGGGCATGGGCACTTTCACGGTACGAAAGAGGTCTCCTCTCACTTTCTTTTTTTGCCCCACAGGATCCTTCCTTGCGTCTGGGATAACCAGAACGATATTCGCTGCATGAGGTGGCAACGCTAACTTGATAGCATAAACATGTACAGTCTTAAATTAACTAAGAGGGAGGTGTCGGCGTCGGACATGGTGCGCCGACTAGGCGTTTCCTTATCGACCTCTTTTTGGCGACGAGTCGATCCCGCTTTGCGCGAGGCCTTACCAAAAGGCTCGCCTCTTGGTCGGCCACGCTGTTCACCAAGGGTCGTGGTCTGTGCCATTATTTACCGGTTACGCTCCGGGTGTCAGTGGCGAGCCTTACCCTCGGTGTTTGGGCCAGCGTCAACGGTGCACGGATGGTTCCAGAAGTTAAACAAGTCAGGCATGTGGCGCGACCTCTGGCTTCAGACATCCGCACTCCTGAGCCACCCGGATCCGTTATTTATGGATGCCAGTATCATCAAATCGCCGCTCGGCGGCGACTTGACTGGTCCAAGCCCTGTGCATCGAGGGCGGCTAGGCTGTAAACGCAGCTTGTTTACCGCCGCTACAGGTATTCCCCTGGCCATTGATCTCGCCGGAGCTAATCGTCATGACTCCAAACTTGTCGAAGCAACGCTTGCCGCTAGCATCTTGCCTCTCAAGCAACACTTAATCGCCTGCGACAAAGGTTACCGCGGCGGTGGTGTCGCTAGAGCCGTCGGAAATAA
>JAPKYA010000011.1 GCA_026394565.1 Methanothrix sp. | reverse complement strand
ATGCAACGTCTCCCATCAGGAGACAGATCTTCCAGGTAGCACTTTGAGCCTCCAAGGAATCATGTCTTGGTTGGAAGGTGGATACTATGAAATATATAGTTGATCTGTGCAGGACGAAAGTAATTGGGGCAAAGGACTCCGTTTTCATCCCCACACTGAAGAATGGGGACTTCTCGCTTTGTCCTTCGCAATCCTATAAGTTAAAAGAAAAAAATTATGCCAAAAAGAGATGAAAGAGATGAGCAAGATTTGGATAGCGGCCTTGATCGCGGTATTGGCGGCAGTAAATTGCGTTGGCGCCGGTATGGTAAGCCTGGCTTATGACGACGGCATCCCTGAAGACGGCGTTTGGATCGATGAACCAAGCGGGCATGCAGTAGTCTTCACAGCGCCGACCGATAATTGGAGTCTAAACCGGGTGGCCATCTTGGGAATGCTCGCTCCTAAGCCCAAATCAGAACTGTTTGTGCTTGAGGTCTGGGATCAGAATCTGAGTCTGCTCTCCAGAACGACCGATAAAGCGGGTTCGTTCTTCGCCGGCAACTTATCCTGGTCTCGGATAGATATACCGGAGGTCAAGGTATCTGGCGTTTTTCTTATCACCTTCTTTGAGTTTGGCGGAATATACGTGGGAGTTGACACGGCCCCATCATCCGGAAGGTCCCTGTCGGTGGCCAGAAATCCCAACAGGGTACTCAATTGGAGCGTGCAAAACCATTCACAAAACAGGACCAACTGGATGATCCAGGCGGTCGGACACTCTCCAAAACCCGAATTGGCCATGGAGATCCTCTCTGATACGGCCAGCGAAAAGAGCCCTGCAAAAATACAGGCGAAGGCTACAGATCCTGATGGCAATCTTAAAAGCGCCACACTCTACATTGTGGACAACAAGACCAGAGAGATCGTCTGGGCGCAGGTGCAGGAGCTGAAAGGCGGCAGCGCCACGGCAGAGTTCTCCTGGCCGGCAGCCATGTTCAGGATTTCGGCAAACGGTCGGGATGAGGGAGTGCCATTCGTGATCAATAATCTGGGGGTTACGGAGAATTTGAGCAGTTTGATGGCCTACTCTGCGCCCTGCATCCTTGAGCTGGACAAGAACGTGACCTTCACTGCCAAAGCTTATTTCGGAGAGGATGGGCGGTTTAATGCGTTGATAGATGCGTATGGATTTTCTCACTACCTCTCGCAAGATGTACTGAATATCACAGGGCCCGGCATCGATTACAAAAAGTTTAATATTACCATAATCAAAGATAAGAGCAAGATCGGCTTTATCAATATGAAGGTTCCCACCAGGCAAGATGAGCAGACATCGGAAATATTCGGGCCGATAGTGCTCTCAGGCTCTCCATCCTCCAATTACGATCTCAAATTGCTGCGATCGAATGCAGGCATGGGCGAATATATTGCCATAGTCAAGATAGAGGATCTGGCATTCAACGAATTGAGCGATATCGGGGATAAGACAATCAGGGTGAAAGACTTGGCGGTCTAATGAGCATCCATGCCGTCAGGAGATTTTCAATCATTAATTATAAAAAAACCAAAAACCTTAAATAGTTTCCGCTAAAATTTGACATTAAAAGCTTGAAACGCCTGCTTTTTTTCTTGGATGGCGTTTTTGGAGGAATTTACAGATGTTTGTAAAGGCTGATGAGCTTGGGCTGCAAAATGATGGATTCATGGGCATGGGATGGCTGCGCGAACTGCCAGACTTCAGAGATTTCACCATTAATACTCCCTCAATAATGGCTCTACTGGGCAAGATCGATTTCCCTAAAGCGCTACCAGCATCAATGGACTTGAGGACTTGGTGCTCTCCAATTGAAAACCAGGGGTCGCTCGGATCATGTACAGCAAACGCGGGTGTGGGCTTATTCGAGTACTTTGAGAAAAAGGCCTCTAATTCATATATCGATGCATCCCGTCTCTTCCTTTATAAGACCACCAGAAATCTCTTGGGTCTCACTGGCGACACAGGCGCGTACCTTAGGACGACTGCGGCAGCCATGCTCCTCTTCGGAGTTCCACCGGAAAAATACTATCCGTATATAATCAGCAATTTCGATGTGGAGCCGGCCGCATTTTTATATGCCTTCGCCGAAAACTACAAGGCGCTTTTGTACTACCGGTACGATCCGCCAGGAACAACAAAAGCGCAGCTTTTAGCTGCCATAAAAAACAACCTCTCTGCTGGACTGCCTTCCATGTTTGGATTCACAGTCTACAGTTCAATCAGCCAAGCCGCTGCATCGGGCTTGATACCATTACCGGCTAATGGCGAAAATGTGCTGGGAGGTCATGCCATAGATGCAGTGGGATACGATGACGCTAAGGTTATCACCAACGCCAATAACAATAAATCCACCAAAGGAGCCTTCTTGATCAGGAATAGCTGGGGCACAGGTTGGGGCAGCAAAGGCTATGGCTGGTTGCCATACGATTATGCCTTAAACGGCTTGGCCAGCGATTGGTGGTCCATGATCAAAGCCGAATGGGTTGATTCCGGCATGTTCGGTATTTAGGACATAGAATAAATGAGCGGTTTGGCTTTGCCCCGCCCCTCTAGAATATTTTTTTAGCTCCTGCGGATCATGGTGCCCACGCCTTCCGTAGTGAGCAGCTCCAGCAGTATGGCGTGATGCTTTCTGCCGTCAATGATGTGGGCTTTCTCCACGCCGCTTCGCACCACGGCAACGCAGGCTTCCACTTTAGGGATCATGCCTCCCTTGATGACGCCCTCCGCCACCAGTCGGTCGAAGTCGGAGGCCGGAAACTCGGAGATGACGCTTGCCGGGTCGTCCGGGTTCAGGCGCACACCCTCCACATCGGTGATGGAGAAGAGCTTTTTGGCCCGCATTGCCACGGCCACAGCTCCAGCCACAGTGTCGGCGTTGACGTTGAGGTTATTTCCCTGGCCGTCAGCCGCAATTGGAGAGATGACGGGGATATAGCCCTTGCCGGCCATGATCATGAGTATCTCCGGGTCCACCTTCTCCACATCGCCTACAAATCCCAGGTCCACTGGCTCCATGCCCTCCACCTTGAGTGGTGCCTTCTTCCTGGCTTTCAGGAACATGCCGTCCTGGCCGGATAGGCCGATGCCCTTGCCCCCGTGCTTGCCGATGAGGTTGACAAGCTCCGCATTGATATTGCCCAGCAATACCATGCGTGCGATGCCCAGCGTCTCCTTATCGGTGACACGAAGGCCTCCTACGAACTCCGCCTTCTTGCCGAACTTTTCCATGGCCTGCGAGATCTCAGGACCTCCTCCATGCACAATGATGGGATGGATGCCGATGTAGCGGAGCAGCACCACATCCTGGATGAAATCCTCCAGCACGGTGCGGTCAGACATGATCGATCCGCCGATCTTGAAGACCATGATGCTGTCATAAAACTCACGAATGTAAGGCAGAGCCTCAATGAGCACCTGTTCTCTCTTAACTGTCACAACTCACACCCCTCTATTCGATGGACATCAGCACGTCGCCGGGAGTGACGGTAGTGCCTTCTTGGATGTAGATCTCTTTAACCGTTCCATTCTTATCGGCCAGTATGTTCTGCTCCATCTTCATGGCCTCTAAGACGGCCACTGCATCTCCCTCGGCCACCTTGTCGCCCTTCTTGACCTTGTAGCGTATGATAACGCCCTGCATGGGAACGGTCAACCCATCCTTGGGAGTTTTGGGCACAGCCTCCTGGATGGTCATTCCGGCCGGGGCTACCTTGACCAGATAGGACTCTCCATCGATCTCTACATTAAGGGCCATAGGCTCCGCCTTGAGTGGAGCAGACGCCGCTGCTGCGGGCTGTTTTTTGACCAGTTGCTCTTCCACGGCCGCGCCCTGCAGGAACTTGAGGGCCACCTGAGGATAGAGAACATAGGTAAGATAATCCTCTTCCTGCTTGGCCAGCCCCAGAGCGTCGACTGCTTTCTTGGCGCTGTCATATTCAGCCGGCAGCAGGTCGGCGGGGCGCACAGTTATGGGCTCCTCGTCGCAGAGGACCTTCAGCCTGACCTTAGGATCGATCATGGCCGGCGACTTTCCGTAAAGGCCCTTGACATAGTCTTTGACCTCTTTGGGGACCATTTTGTATCGATCGCCTGTGATTACATTGAGAACTGCCTGCGTGCCTACTATCTGGCTGGTGGGAGTGACCAGGGGCGGATATCCCAGGTCCTTTCGAACCTTCGGTATCTCAGCCAGCACCTCCTCCCACTTATCCATTGCCTTCTGTTCGATGAGCTGCGATACCAGATTGGAGAGCATGCCGCCAGGTACCTGGTAGATGAGAACGCTGGTGTCCACGCGCGCTGTGATGGGGTTGAAGACGGGAGCATAAATCTCTACGATCTTCTCGAAGTACCTCTTGATCTCGGTAAGAAGCTCCAGATCCAGGCCAGTGTCGTAGGACGTTCCCTGCAGCGATGCCACCAGGCTCTCTGTGGCGGGCTGAGAGCTGCCGCCTGAGAGAGGCGACATAGCCGTATCCAGGATGTCGACTCCTGCCTGGCAGGCATGGAAGTAGCTCATCTGGGCCATGCCGCTGGTGCAGTGCGTATGGAGATTTACCGGTAGGTTGACCTCCCTTTTCACAGCCCGGATAAGGTCGTAGGCATTTTGGGGGGTTATCAGTCCGGCCATATCCTTGATGCAGATCGAGTCGCATCCCAATTCCGCCAGCCGGACGGCAAACTGCGCGAAGAGCTCATTGCTGTGTACAGGACTGATGGTGTAGCTGATGCCGCCCTGAACGTGCTTATCCATTTTTTTCGCAGCTTTGATCGACTGCGCCATGTTGCGAATGTCGTTCACGGCATCGAAGATCCTGAAGATATCAACGCCGTTAACAGCGGCCTTCTCCACAAACCTGTCTACTACATCATCGGCATAATGCCTATACCCGACCAGGTTCTGCCCGCGAAGCAGCATCTGCATCGGAGTATTAGGCATGGCCTTCTTTAATGCCCTCAGCCTTTCCCAGGGATCTTCGTTCAGGTACCGAATGCAGGCATCGAACGTCGCTCCGCCCCATGTTTCCAATGAGAAGAAACCAACCTGGTCCATCTTCTCTGCTATGGGTAGCATGTCCCTGGTCCTCATCCTGGTGGCCAGAAGAGACTGGTGAGCATCCCTAAAAACCGTGTCTGTAAGCTTAACCCTGCCCATGAAGATCTTCTCCTATACGGTCCCTCTTCTTTAAATCCCCATCGCCCTCAAGTCAGAACTTTTGCTTTTTGATTCTCCAGCATAACCACGGATAAGTTATATAAAGCTAATGGCAAGCAGAGAATCAATTGACATTTTCCTATGAAGTCGCCAAAAATCAAATTCTCATGAAATAGGCTCATTTAGCACAATCCATCTGCGAACTGTTGCGAATTTGCTTTTTCTTTAGAACTAAATGTCCAAATTTTTTAAAATCCGACAAATATGGTCACATTTGTAAACTATGGGACGGATGATATGTTTCTCTATAGTTTAAGTGCGATAACTGCTAGCATTTCGCTTTCTGTAATGCCTTGATAGGTCGAGCCGCAGAGATATTGCCGCAAGAACTGATAAACTAATTTTTAGCGGACATTTGGCTTTATCGAACTCGATTTGTACGAATGTGTACAGTGCAAGTGTCTATTAATAATATCAATGCGTTTTAATGATTGGAGTGATAAAGAATGAGACTCAGAGTTGTCAGCGCAAGAAATGAGATCCCAAACCTCAACCCCAATGAAAAGACGGTTCACCTGGCTTTCCGCGCCAGCAATGTGGACTTCCTCAATCTGATGCAAAGATGCCCCAGGCTGAGGATGATTCAGGTGCCGCCTTCCTACCGCAAGACCATGTCCAATGCCATCCAGGTATTCCTGGACATGCAGGGCATTGAGCTTCTGGAAGGAGATGTCTGGGGTCACAGAAAGGATCTGGATGAGTACTTCACCGTAGACGAGACCACCATGGAAGAGATCCGCGCCCTGGCTGTCGGCGGCGCCAGCATGGACGATGTCGCCAATCAGATTCAGAAGAAGGCCAGAATCGGCCCGGAGCTGATAAAGTACATCGCCAAAAGCAAGGTCACAGCTTAATATTTGAAATATGAGCCGGACTGCCGATCCGGCTCTTCCCTCCATTACGATCTTTTTGCAATTCCTTTGGAAAAGTAAAAGAATCAAGCGAATCAATTATTTTACTATGATCAAAAAAATCATGATTGCCATCGATGGATCGGATACGAGCAAGAAGGCAGCAACGATTGGCATAGACATCGCTCACCGCGCAAACGGCAGCATCACTGCAGTCTACATCATGGAGACCTTGCGCCTGGCCCATCTGCCGGGATATGCGACGTTGCCGGGACTAAAAGATAAGATCTTAGAGCTTATGCAAGAGGAGGGGCAGCAAGCAACGCAGTTCGTTGAAGATCAGGCACAGATGATGAAAGTTCCCTGCGATAAGATCATAGCCCAGGGAAACCCAAGTGAGGAGCTTCTGAGGATCGCCCGGGAGCGGGGAATGGATCTCCTCATCATGGGCAATTTGGGCCGGACACGCATGGAAAAATTTCTCCTGGGAAGCGTTGCCGAAAAAGTGGTTTTGAGGTCTGCAATTCCTGTGCTTTTGATTAAAGGAGATTGAAATCGATGAAAATCCCAATCATTTTGTTTGCCTTAAAGTATCCGTAAACGGGATAACTGCCCGGGCCAGGCGTGAAATGAAGGCCATTGCCGCTGTCGCTTGCCACAATTAGGCCAGTGGTCACATTCAGATATCCGATGATCCGGTAGTTTGAATCGAGGCTTGTCGCACTATGCATTTTATTGTAGCCCATTCCTGTGCTCGATGCAAAGGGATCGCCGCCCACCCACGCATTTCCGATGCCTTTGTTAAAGAGATTCTCTGCAACCGTTTCTACGGAACGGTTCTCAACCTGGGCCCCGCCAAGAGGAAGCATAGGCAGCAGCAATGCTGCCGCCAGTAAAACCAATATAGTCTTTGCAAACATCCGCATATAATTCCACCTTCAGTGATATCTTTTTAGAGAGGATTAATGCATTCTATATTATATTACTTTCCCTGCAACATTGGAGCGAGTTTGAAGATAGGAATGGCAGAATAGTAGTAATAGCAACTCTATAAAGTTAGATTATAATTATATTATTCTTAGTATTCTCTGCAAGGATATGATAACCAATCTGCTGAAAAAGATTATAAACAAAGCAGTTCATTTACATATCAATGGCAAGATTTCCAAGGAAAGCGACAAGAAGAGATGGGGAAAAGCCATCTAACACAAGTAGTTGCCATGTTAGACGAGAGATAGGAGAACAATTATCTCCAAATCAAGTTCGCATTCAACTACCAGGAAGGCGGTATCATCTTATGCCCGTTGGAGACGATGAAAAAATTAGCAGCATAAAGAAGAAAATGGCCGACGCCCTAGGAGTCAAAGAGCGAAATTGGGGTATTTATGCATCCCAAGATAACAAACCGCTCAAAATTGTCGAAGATACCAAGCAAATAAACCAAATCGACCGTAATAGCTTACATTTTTATCCCAAGATTGTTATAAGATAGAAGGTTATAAGAAAAAGTTTGGGGATTTACGGAGACTCAGATTGGTCTCATGAAGGTTTTTTGACATGGATGAAGAGAACGAAATAGAAACCGAAGAGAATGAGTCTGAAGAGTCAGAGGGGCCAATTGATATTCGCATAATTACCAATGATGAATTAGGAACCAAAGACTTTATCGATATTTATGTAATTAACCGTAACCACATAAGAGAGCAAAGCAAATCGGTAATTCCTGCATGTGGATTTCTTTTAACGGGTGCATTCGGTCTGATATATTTTATATTCATTGATATCGACAGGTCCATATTCCTACAAATAGGGAATATGGCAATATATAAACATAACTGCCATTGTCCGAAGATTCAATATGCATCGCATGTGCATGCCAACCGATTGTTCCCTATCTCTGCGGAGTTAAGGTTATAATGAAGAATATGCGTGGGGTAGTCGTTCAATATGGCTACTTAAAATAGCACTATTATTATTTGTAATCATAATTATTTATTTCTCGATATCTTATCTGGTAGAAACGCCCTCAACAGATAGTGTCCAATCAACCTTCCCTACATTTATCATTGTTCCATTGCCAAGGTTGTTCTGAAAAAAGATTACGGGCGAGTAAAGCAATTATGCTAATGCTAAATTGATAAATCCTACCAGACCCTCCTATGCCCCATCCAGGCTGGCCCTTTCCACGCAGCCCACAATCCTCCCGTCCCGAAGGGTGTACATCTTCTCTGCCCGACGGGCCAGATCCAAATTGTGCGTCACCACCACCAGCGTCAGACCCCTCTTTTTCAGCTCTGAAAAGAGACCGAAGATCATCTCCGAGGTAGCGCTGTCCAGGTTTCCTGTGGGCTCGTCTGCCAGTACAATTTTGGGATCGTTGATGAGAGCCCGGCCTATGGCCACGCGCTGCATCTCGCCGCCCGACAACTGTCCGGGCAGGTGATCACCCCGATCGGCCAGCCCCACCATCTGCAATACCTCATCGATCCTCTTCGCACTGCGGTTCTTCTTGGAAAAGAGCAGGGGCAGCTCAATGTTCTCGCGGGCTGTAAGCGTGGGCATGAGATAGAATTGCTGGAAGACAAAGCCGATGTTCTCCCGGCGCAGCCTAACCAGGTCGCGCTCCTTCTGGCCCGCGATCTCGGTGCCGTTCAGCCTCAGGCTGCCGCTGCTAGGGGTGTCCAGGCAGCCCAGCAGGTTCAAGAGGGCGGTCTTGCCCGAGCCGGAGGGGCCGATGATGGAGACAAACTCGCCCGCTTCGATGGAGAAGTCCACGTTCTTGAGGGCATGGATCTCCTCTCTGCCCCGCAAGTAGACCTTGCATAGCTTCCTGGCCTCGATTATGCAGCTCATTCTACGCCACCCCGGATAGCCTCCATGGGCGTGAGCCTTGAGGATTTAAAGGCCGGATAAATGCCGCAGAGCAGGCCCAGCAGTATGGAAAAGCCTAACGAGAAGCCCACCAGCTCCGGGCTGTAGAAGATCAATGATCCGCCCGGCGAGTAGGGCAGCATGCCCTTCACGAAGCTCTCAATTATGCTTGAGCCCACCACCGCCGCCACAGTGCCCAGGATGCCGCCCAGAAGGGTGATGAAGACCGTCTCCGCCAGCACCGTTCTTGCGATGTCCAGGCCTGAAGCCCCAATGGCCTTCATCATGCCGAACTCCCGCGTCCGCTCATTCACGGACATGAGCAGGGTGTTGATGATGCCGAAAGCGCTGATGATAAGAGCGATGGCAATCACTGTGAGCAAAAGCGAGCGGGCCGAGCCGGCCAGGTTCATGATGGTGCCCATGATCTGGGTCATGGTGACCACCTGAATGTCCGGGATCAACTCCATCTCCTGGGAGACGGCGGCGATGCGGCTCACATCCCTAACCCTGACGGCGATGGTGGTGATCAGGCCCTGCTTATTGAAGACGCGCTGCGCCTCTTTCAATGGGAAGAAGTGGAACTGATCGTCCTGGTCGCCTGTTCGGTCCAGGATGCCCACGATGGTGAAGTTCTCTTTTTTGGGGCCTACGGGCAGCACCTGGCCCACGCTCAGGTTCTCCTTGTCCGCCAAGCCCCGGCCCACAAGCATGACGCCCGTCTCATTATCGGAAAAGAATCTGCCCTCCACCGCCCACCAGGGCTTGAGCTTTCTCGTCTCTTCCATGTTGATGCCGTAGATGATGTGCGGCGTGCTGACACCGGTCTTTTCGTCCTTTTTCATAAACTGATGCATGAGCATGGGCGTGGCCAGCTCTACATCGGCAATTGTGCTCACATTCCTGTAATCGGAATCGGAGAGGTACTTGGGAATCACAC
Organism: Methanothrix sp.; assembly: GCA_026394565.1. Taxonomy (GTDB): domain Archaea; phylum Halobacteriota; class Methanosarcinia; order Methanotrichales; family Methanotrichaceae; genus Methanothrix. Next base: position 8,337 of record JAPKYA010000011.1, on the reverse strand, counting down.
CGCCATGAATGATCAAAGAGGCCGCCTCGTAGGGGCAACCCTTGGGCACAGCCAGAATGTGAACGCCCAGACTGTTTACCTCTTTATTCAGCTCCTTTTCATAGCCGGAATTCAGAGCCAGAAGGCTGAAGAGAACTGAGATGGCTATGGCCACACCAAGAACGGTAAGCATGGTTCGCCCTTTTCGGCGCTGCAGGTTCTTGGCAGCCAGAGAAAAAAAGTTCATTGATAAATTTCTCCGCCGATCAAAACCGTCTTGCCGATGATCTGAGAGTCCCCGCTCTTGAGAGTGACCTCTCCGTAGACACGGGCATCTTCGCCGCTCTTCTGAGGTATGACGAAGTTGTTGGGCAGAATATCAACGTAAATGCTCCCTGTGCCGTCATTCAGGACAAACCAGCAGCCTGAGCCGCATTCCAGCTCGATCTTGCCCTCTATCACTACCATCTTGCCGTGATAGACAGTCTCATTCTCCAAAATATCCGAAATCTTCACTTCTTCCTGCTTGATCTCGACAGGCTCATCCTTGGCCTGAACCTGTAAGATCAGAGATGCCAATAGTATCAAAAGCAATGATCCGGTTACTACGCATAGTCTCATCTCTTTATCACCTTTTGATTCGATCAGATGCTGGTGCCATTATTGCGACAATTGACGTTTCCAGGCAAAGGCGTTTCCACCCCGGGGATCGAGAACACCGGGAGAACGGAGAAAGCTTCGCCCCATATCATTTTGGATCTAAATCTGAAACCGCTCCCCTCTCGCCGGAGCAGCGACATTGCTGATGCCCGACCTCATCAGCCCTGCGGCTACGGCTTTTATCGCATCCGGCTCACCGTGCACCACAAACACCCGGGCAGGCTTGTTCGGAATTGCGGCGATGAAATCTAGCAGCTCGCCCTCATCCGCATGGGCGCTGTAGCCGTCAATAACTTCCATCCCGGCCCTTACCTCATACTCCTCGCCGTATATGCGCGCAATCTTGTCTCCCTGCAGGAGCTTTCGGCCCAGAGTATTTTCCGCCTGATAGCCCACAAAAAGAACTGTGGTCTTGGGATCGCCGATATTGCGGCGCAGGTGATGCAGCACCCTTCCCCCTTCGCACATACCCGAAGCGCTGATGATAATTGCCGGCCTTCTGAGGTTGTTAAGCGCCTTTGACTCCTCGGTGCTGCGGGTGTACTTGAGCATGTCAAAGCCGAATGGGTCCTTTCCCCCGTCCTGCAATAAGAGCTGCTCGGTCTCCTCATCATAGCACTCGGGATGATGCCGGAATATCTCGGTGACATTGCTTGCTAGAGGGCTGTCTACGAAGACCGGCATTGATGGAATTTGTTTTGATTCCATCAATTCGTGCAGATGATAGACCACATCCTGAGTTCTTCCTACGGCAAAAGCGGGAATTATGAGCAGTCCGCCTTTATGCGCAGTCTCGCTTACAATTCCGGCCAGCTTTTCTTTGGCCTCATTCATAGGACCGTGACTGCGCCCGCCGTAGGTCGATTCCGTGATGAGAACATCCGCACGGGCAAAAGTCTCAGGATCTCGCACCACTGCCGCCCCTTTTCGTCCCAGATCGCCGGTAAAACCCAGCATTGTAACCAACTTTTCATCCCGGCCCTCGGCAATCTCCAGAGCGATCGTCGCTGAGCCGAGAATATGCCCCGCATTTCTGAATGTGAGGCGAATGCCCGGCAGGATCTCAAGAGGTCGCCTGTATTCTACGGTTTGAAAGAGACGCAGTGTTGTTGTAACATCATGTACTGTGAATAGCGGCTTGATAAAAGGCAATCCATTTTCTGCGTTTATCTTGTTTACATATTTCGTGTCCATCTCCTGAAGGGAGGCAGAGTCGCGCAACATGGCGCTGCAGAGGTCGCGCGTCGCCGATGTCGAGAAAATGCTGTTGTCAAAACCATTTTTAACCAGCATGGGCAACTTGCCGCTGTGGTCAAGATGGGCATGAGAGAGCACCACGGCATCAATGCTCTTGACGTCAAAAGGAAATTCGGAATTCAGCTTCCTGGCTTCCTGCCGTTTGCCCTGCACCATTCCACAGTCCAGCAGTACCCGATGCCCATTTGCCTCAACCAGATGCATCGAGCCCGTTACGGTCTGCGCCGCTCCAAAGAATTGCAGTATCAACTTAAGACCACCCTTTCCAGAATTCTTCGTCTTCTGCCTCATGCTTGCTCAAGATAAATATTCTGTGCCGAAATATCGAGAAACTATTTAACGCCGGGAAGACAATTTGGTTTCAAAAAATTGGTGTTGATTATGATTCATCCCGACCGCATATTCTCCTTCAAGGAGCTGGAAAGCGAGGACGATCTGGTAGAGGCCATGATCAACCATAAGTGGCCTATCTGCTACGGCTTCTACTTTGGAAATCTGCTCTACCTGGGCGACGGGGACAGCGAGGACGAGCCAGAGTACGCCGTTATGACTGTCGATAAGACGGAAGGCCACCATGGCGTTCATGGCCGCGAGGTGGGAAGGATCAAACCCGTCGGAATGCCATCAGAACAGGTGCATAAGTTCATCCAGGAGATGACGGCGGGCCGCTATCGCAGCGAAAATCCAGTGCAAATTGAGGCCCAGCCCATATGGCATCATAGCTGCAGTTTCTGCCGGCTGGAAGAGGAATAGATAGGTGATTTTAATGCCCATAAGCAACTACGGCGTATTGAAGGGAAAGGCGAAAGATTCCCGGGAAGGTCAGGGCAAAAGCCCTCACTTCCATGTGTTGGTCAGCGATCATGAGAAGTTTCGCATCGCAGTCAACGTCAAATCACAGGTTGAGCCGTCGACTCTGCTCTACTACGTTGATGAGAACTTCGATCATCCCATCCTGAAATATCTGCAGCCGCTTCCCAATGGTTTCAAGAAATTGGATAGCAAAGCCGGAGGCATGGCCCTGGACTTCATCCGCAGCAACATGTTCGACACCGCTCAAATGAAGCCGCTGCCCTATAGCGTTCCCGGCCCGGACAACGACCTGAATGAACTGCTGCAAAAATACATAAAGAGAAGCATGGCCATGCAGTCCAGCGTGGTCTATGCCTTTGGCCAGAGATGGGGTCCTGAGAAGGATAAGCCGGACGATTACTTTGATTTCCTGCCGGGAAACGGCATCCATGACATCCATATGAATCAGGGGAACGCCCCCCAATGGAAAGAGGACGATGGGCCCTGGCAGGACGGGGGACTAATATTCCATTTTCCCGATGAAAAACGCTGGGTAGCCCTGTTCACGGCCTTCCAGTCCCAATGCTTCCATACCGATGATGTTACCGGTCACAGAATTCCCCAAGCTTGCGATGTACCAGCCGCAGATGGGCGCGTGTGCATAGTAGCAGCTTTGGTGAATCCGGTGGGTCCCGACAAGGGATTGGAGAGCGTCACCATCCTCAACATCACTCCCAAGTCCATTGATCTCAAAGGCTGGAAATTGGCAGACAGCAAAAAGAACAAAGCACCGCTTTTTGGAATTCTGAAGGCCGGTCAGACCATGACGGTCCTGCTTCCAGGAACAGGCATTGAGCTGCCCAACGACGGAGGAATCATAACCCTGCTGGACAACAACGGCCTGAAGGTGTATGGAGTTAGCTACACCGCGAAAGATGCTGCAAAAGAGGGATGGACTGTAGTTTTCTAGATATTATTCTGCGCAGCCCAAGGATCCTGCCGCAGATTAATGCCGTTTTGCAGGCTTCTTAACCTTTTTAGAGATAAAAATCCTGCTGTATCACCTGCCATCTAGATAAAATTAATATAATGGTATTCTGTATAACAATTATTCAAATATCATTGGGAAGCACGGAGGGAATTTGGTGGCTGAGACAAGAAATTTCGCACTCAGGGACGAGAAGGGCAATGAGATTGGGGTCTTCACAGGAAAACAACCAAGACAAGCAGCCTTGAAAGCGGCCAACAGAGGCATCACAGACATACGGCTCAGGGAGCGCGGCACAAAGAAGGTGCATATCTTCACAGGAGAAAGGGTTCAGGTAACTAAGCCCAAAGGAGCGCCCGCCTGGATGCCGGATCAAATCTGGAAGCCAAAGGTAAAGAAAATCGGCGTCGAGAAGCTGGAAGAGCTATAAAAATGCAATTATACCTCGAACAATGAGCTTTGTCCGGTCTGATCTGTCAGGCGAACATATCTCATTCTCTTATTTTGTTGATTTCTCTTTCGTCTCAAGTACGATAATATGGTTTGCGTATTTTCCTTGAGTCCCTCCACAGCCAAAGCTTATTTCTTCCTTCACTGCCTCCAGGATAGCAGGGTGTTTTAATGGAGGTACTCTGGCTCACGGAAGAAGATGTGAAGTCGCTTTTAACCATGGATGAGGCAATTGCCGCAGTGGAGAAGGCCTTTTATGACCATGGAATGGGCCGTACGCAAATGCCGCCCAAGTCCTACCTTTACTTCTCAAAATATGACGGCGATCTGAGAAGCATGCCGGCGTATCTGGAGGGACGGGACATGGCTGGTGTAAAGATCGTCAACGTTCATGCTGCCAATCCAAAAATCGGTCTTCCCACCGTCATGGCCCTGTTGACCCTGATCTCTGCCAAAAACGGAGCTCCCCTGGCTATTATGGGTGCGACCTTTCTCACGGCCATGCGCACGGGAGCGGCAGGTGCTCTGGCGGCCAAGCTACTCGCCCGGCAGGACTCCCGGGTGGTGGGAATGATTGGGGCCGGAGTGCAGGCAAAAGCCCAGCTCCTGGGCCTGTCCAGGCACTTTAAGATCAAGCAAGTGAACGTTTTCGACGCATCTCAAGAGCGATCCCGGTCTTTGGAAAAGGATGGCAAAGAATTTTTGAACTGCGAATTCATGATTTCCGCAAAGCCCCAGGAGGCCTGTGAATGCGATATTCTGGTTACTACCACTCCCTCGCGCAGGCCCGTGGTCAAAGATAGCTGGATCTTGCCCGGAACGCATATAAATGCCATCGGAGCCGATGCCAAAGGCAAGCAAGAGCTGCAGTCATCTCTCACCAAGAGGGCCAAAGTTTTTGTAGACGATCTAGCCCAGGCGGTGCACTCAGGCGAGGTGAATGTTCCGATATCCGAAGGTGTGCTCTTGCCCGAGGATATCTATGCCCAGATCAGTTGGGTCCTGGTAGGCAAGAAACCCGGCCGGGAAAACGAGACGGAGATCACCATCTTCGACTCCACCGGTCTTGGCATACAGGATGTGGCTACAGGCTTTGCCGTTTATGAAAAAGCTCTGCAAAATAAAAGGGGTAGGAAGCTGCCGCTGGCCTGAACGCCAGCGTCCCATAGCCGCAATCTATATCAATTCTGAAATAAACGGGTGGCGTGGTAATTATGGCAAAAGACAACAAGAAGAGCAAGGGTCCCAAAGATCGCAACAGCAATTATCAGATGAAAAACGGCAATTCCGTCTCCAAGAAAAAGGATAAGAAATCCAATGCTTTCAAGCCCACAGAGACGAAATCTGCCGCCCAGACAAAACCTGGGGAGCAAAAGAGCTTCATATCCGGCATTTCCAGCAGCATTTCCAATGCCACAAACAGCATAAGCAAGATGTTCAAACACTAACGCAATCTGATAGCATCGGTCCGGTGCAACAGGACGGCAGTGCGCCGGAAACGTTTTTTGCGATTTAGATTATACTTTATCCCTGTTCCTTGGTTCTGCTCTGAAACTCCTGCTGCACATCGCATCCCAGCCGTCCAATGGCATCAGAGCGGCATTGCCGGCAATGCTTCATCTGCTTGATGATCTTGCCCAGCTCCTCCTGAATCTTTCGTTTCTCCTCGGGTGAGGGGGGCTTGATGTGGGCAAACTTGTATTGGGGAATGAGGGGCATGACATTATGGATATAGACCCCCATGGACTTAATCTTGCGAGCGATGTCGAAGACATGCTTGTCGTTGATGCCCGGAATTAGGACTGTATTTACCTTCACGATCTTCTTCAACTTCAGGGCCTCTTCGATGCCTTTGAGCTGGTGGTCGCGCAGGATGGTTGCTGCCTCCAGGCCCTCGTATCTTTTGCCCTGATAGGTCACATATTCGTAGATCTGCTGGCCAATCTCCGGGTCTATGGCATTCATAGTAACTGTGATGTTAGAGACGCCTAAGGCATCCAGCTCCTTGATCCTGTCCGGCAGAAGCAGCCCATTGGTGCTGATGCATAGGATGACGCCCGGATACTTTTCGCCCACCAGGCGCAGCGTCTCAAATGTCTCCTCGTTGGCCAAAGGCTCACCGGGACCGGCTACTGCGACCACTTTGATGTAGTGATACTTCGCCAGCACCTCGTCCACGCGCTCTAACGCTTCCTTTGGTTTCAGGACCTGAGAAGTCACCCCCGGCCTGGACTCATTGACGCAATCGAAGTCCCGCACACAGTACTTGCACTGGATGTTGCACTTGGGGGCTACAGCCAGGTGCATTCTGCCAAAGGCATGGCAGGCCTTCTCACTGAAACATGGGTGCTCCTGAATCCTTCTGAGCTGATCCGGGTCGTATGGGATATCCTTTCCACCGACATTGGCAACGGGAAAAGTCTCTTCACTCATTATTGGAACTCCATGGTTGTACTAACTATCAATAATGGTCCAACATGGCTAAAGACTTTTCGTGCCGGAGAATACTTTAAGGATGCGGAGCAAGTTGTAGGTCTATGCCCGAGAAGGACAAGCTTGTCATATGGCCCATCTACTTCGACGCTGCTCGCTCCAGGTCTGAAGGCAGAATGGTTTCCATTCAATATGCCGTCAATGAGCCTAACCTGGATATGGTGATCACAGCCTCACTAAAATCCGGTTTCAAACCGGAGATCGAGCGTGAGAAGAAGCACCCCAAGACCTGGCACCAGGAAGAGGCTTCCGGGAGAATACTGGTTGCCAAAAAAGGCTCCAAATCAGCAGTATTAAAGAGGATTGCCGGCTCCATGAAGGCAAAATACAAGAAAAAGGGCCATTGATATGATCGATCTGCATACACATACCACCTTCAGCGACGGCGAACTCATTCCTTCCGAGCTGGTACGCCGGGCTGAGGTACTGGGATACACGGTCATCGGCATAACCGATCATGCGGACTATACCAATATAGAGCACATCTTATCCTGCGTCTCTAAAGTCAAATATCTGGAAGATGTATTGGATATAAAAGTCCTGGTGGGAGCAGAGCTGACTCATGTGCCCCCCCAGAAGATTGGGCCACTAGCTGCGCTTGCCCGCAAGCTGGGGGCAGAGATCGTGGTTGTGCACGGCGAGACGCCTGTCGAGCCCGTTCGGCCGGGCACAAACCGGGCGGCCATCGAGGCAAGAGTGGACATCCTGGCTCATCCCGGCTTCATCACCCTGGAGGAGGCAGAGCTGGCACGAGAGAACAATGTCTGCCTGGAGATCACATCCAGATCGGGCCATAATATCACCAACGGCCATGTGGTGCGCATGGCAAAGCTGGCCGGGGCAAAAATGGTGGTGGACACAGACAGCCACTCTCCCCGAGATCTCATAAACAGCGAGCGCGCCATAGAGATCGCTATGGGTGCGGGCTTAGTCCGGGAAGAGGCAACAGCTATAGTAATGCAGCACGCCATTATCAGAAGGGGTTGAATAGATAGACATCGTGGCAATTGATATTTCGGGCCGGCATGCAGTACAGGGCAGATATAAGATGGTATGCGCTGTCGTCTCCGCCCGCATATCGCCCAATTTCATTGAAAGAATTCATTCTGTGAGGCTGATACCTCGCGTGGCCAAGGCACTGGACTTCAATGTTGTGGCCGACTTCATTGGCGAAGCGTGTGTGTGCCTTCCCGGAACAATCGTCGCCGAATCCGGAGACCTCTACAACTTGGAGATCTGGAGGGTGAAAAGCATACTGGGCAGGGACTTCAAGTATCCGGAGACCATAGCGGAAAGGACCGCGATAGAAATGGCCCATCATGTCTCAGTGGCGGGACGAAAGCTTATCACTGATGCACGAGAAGACAATAACGATGAATGAAGAAAAGACCGCCGTCCTGCTTATGCGGGAGAACCCGAGCAAGTCTCCGGACCCTTACAAGATAAAAGAGCTGCGGGGCCTGGCAGGCGCAGCCGGATATCAGGTTTTGGCGGAGATTATCCAGCGCAAGGACCGGGACAATCGTTTCCAAATGGGAAGAGGAAAGATTGTTGAGGCCCTGAGCTACAATCCAAAGAAGCTGATTTTTTACAATGCACTCAGTCCCAACCAGGTCTTCAATATCAGAAGCGAGTTTTCCGCCCAGGTGCTGGACAGGTTCAACCTCATTTTAGAGATCTTCTCCACTCGTGCCTTTACCCGCGAGGCCAAGCTGCAG
>JAPKYA010000049.1 GCA_026394565.1 Methanothrix sp. | reverse complement strand
TTCCGGATAGCTCCTTGAAGCCGCCCCTCATCTCCGCTATCATTTCGTCCTGCTTTCCGGAGAGTTCCTTGAAGCCACCTCTCGTCTCTGCTATCATTTCGTCCTGCTTTCCGGATAGCTCCTTGAAGCCGCCCCTCATCTCCGCTATCATTTCGTCCTGCTTTCCGGAGAGTTCCTTGAAGCCACCTCTCGTCTCTGCTATCATTTCGTCCTGCTTTCCGGATAGCTCCTTGAAGCCACCTCTCGTCTCTGCTATCATTTCGTCCTGCTTTCCGGATAGCTCCTTGAAGCCGCCCCTCGTCTCCGCTATCATTTCGTCCTGTTTTTGGGAGATCTCTTTAAGGCTGCCGTCCATGCCCCCGAGCTTGGAGACCGTCTCCTTAAAACCGTCTTTCACTACCACAATTAGTTCTTTAAGATGACCAGCAGCAACATCAAGCCGGGCATCGGTTTCATTCTCGCCAGCCACCTTGAAAAAGTCGTCGTAAGCACCCAATGCATCGGAAAACTCGCTTTGAACATCATCAACTTTGATCAGAGTATTTTCGATTCTTATGGCCTTAATAAACCTCTCCAGATCGTCAAAGGGGCCCTCTGCCAAGATCTTTACTCTGCCGTCCGGCAGATTTCTTACATACCCTTTAAGGCCAAATGCTCTGGCTATGGTCACGATCTTGGATCTGTAGCCTGCCATCTGCACTTTTCCAGAGACAAAGGCTGTGAGTTTATGCATCAATTTAATTACTCTCTCTTTTCATATTTGGACTTTAGCATGAGACCGCTTTCAATAGCAGGTCTTCACAACTCCTTCATCTCGTCTATGAAGGCCGGCTTTCTCCTGTGCTCTACCCTAAGCCGCCCTACGATCTCTGAAACGGATCCTTCATAGCCCTCAATGCTTTTCATCCTCTTCAAATAAGAGACGACTTCCTGGTAGTGTTTCCTTCCCATATCCTTATCGGCAAAGGGAATAATCAACTCTCGGTAGACGTTGAAGTACTGCTCAGGGTAGCGGAAGGCCAGATCATTTTGATACTGTCTTAAGGTGGAGAGGCTTCTCTTGGCCAGTACCTCTATCAGGGCCTGATCGTACATCTTCTCTTTAAGATAGATATCAATTAGCTTGCTCCTGCCGGACCAGTCCGTAGATCTGTTCTCTGCAAAGTGAGACCGTAACTTGCCCAGCCGCTCTTGCCACTCCTCCGGCTTAGAGGCTTTTTTTAGCGGCCCGTAATACTGCCAATCCCCGCTCTGGAGAAATAGCGACTGTAGTGTATCCCGGTACTTTTTCGGATCCGAGTCTTTGTAGATCCCGCTCAGGAAATCTCGTAACTCCTTTGTAAGATGATCTTCAAAGATGGCCACGCCCTCTTCAGCCACATCCTGCGCCTTCGCTTTCGCTTTATCGGCCAAAAGCAGCCGGGCATACCTGAGACAGAGAGCATCACTGGTACGGTAATACCTCTCGATGAGCCCATAAAAATCATCCTTCTCCCCGAGCTTGAGGTGAAGGTCAAGCTTCATCGAGATCAGCTCTATCGCACAATGATGGTGCCACCAATCCTTATCACTGGGAATCTCGCCTGGCATGTGCGGCTCCAGCAGCTCTTTCCAGTATTGCCAGTCCAGCTCTTCGCGGCAGAGCTTATCTAGAGCTTCGCGGTAGTCGCTCTGGAAATAGTCAGGATCCCCTCGCAGGTACTTGTCGAAGAGATACTTGATGTAAGGCCTCCTGCCATCCGCATCCAGTCCGGCCTTAAATATGCAGTCTGTGAATGCATCCAGGCTATCTGTGAACTCTCCTCCATAGTTGCCGTCTGAGTCGTCCACATTATCCATTTTCTCAGCTATGACCTCGGAAAGGGCCTGGTGGATCTTGGCAGCCTCCAGGAAATCGCCTTTCTGAATATAAAGCTCAGCCAGATCGCTTAGCGAAGAGAAGTCTATGTCCTCTCCGTAAGGAACATAACCGTGATCCTCGACATCATCGTAGAGCGATTCCGCCTCAGCCTTATAATCATTCAGGCTTCTTCCCTCGCCTTTTTTGCCGAAGACGGCCTTAAACCGATTCCTGAGGTCTGCTCGCTGTTCCATCTCGGAGAGCAAGAAGCTTCGCAAAGCATCCGGATCGGCCCGCTTCAGGAGTTGCTCGGTATCCTCCAATTCGGAGCTGCTTTTATTCATTAGAGTTCCCTTCTGCTGATGCGCTATTAGTCGTCTTCGTGCACAGGTAGAGAGCGAAGAATCCATGGCTATGCTTCGCCCTTTCTATCTCAAAGCCCGCCCTCTCGATCATGCCCCGCATGATCCAGTCCATGGTGGAATATTCATTTCGCACATGATCGGAGATGCTGCCGGCAAACTGGGGGCCCGCTTTCTCTGATGCCTTCGAAATAAACTCATCCAGGAATTTCCCGTGCTTCACCGGATCGAAGGAGTAGACCACATCTCGCAGGCAGAGCTTTCCTCCTTCGGCCAGAAGGCCGGCCATGCGCAAAAGCGTGATCTGCTTCCAAAAGTCAGGCAGATGGTGCAGAGCAATCTGGCTGACGATAGCGTCCAGCGGTTCGCCCTCGTGTTGGTAGGTGAGAAAGCCGCCCTGCAGAAATTCGACGTTCGCCACGCTGCGCGTCTGGGCCTTCTTTTCTGCATAGCGCAGCATGCCTGCCGAGAGGTCCACGGCGTAGACTTTGCGGCAGCGGGGGGCGGCGGCCAGGGCGAACTCGCCCGTGCCCGTTCCTATCTCCAGGACGGACTGATCGGACTGGAGGGCGAGGAAGTCCAGGATCTCATTGATCTCGCCCTGCACATTTCTAAACTTTTGCATATTGCGGTCGTAGATCTCGGCCAGGGCGTCGAAGTCGGCGCCGGGGTGGTCGGGCTCGTGGTACTGCCAGGCGGGGGCGGGCATTTTTCTGTATCTCCATTGCCTTTTTAGCCAGAATTTTTGCGGATGGCATCAGGTAAATCTATTCTTGAATTTCCGCACTCCTCAGATTTAAATCATATTGGACAATCAGGAATGTTTCAGCTTGTTGCTTGTGCCGAATATGCTCAATAGGCTGTGGAGGACTTGCTCCGCATAAGGAGTTGGGACAACCTTGGCATCGAGTAGCTCCCAGATATAATATCCAGAATATACTCGAAATAGCTAACTCCTTGCTTTCTGCATGTGTCAAGGATAGTCAATT
>JAPKYA010000114.1 GCA_026394565.1 Methanothrix sp. | reverse complement strand
AATGCACAGCAGTGCTACGAGCTGGTTGGGATTGGCGTTCTGCCAGCCTGATTTCAGGGTCTCGTTGGCCCAGTAGTTGCCTGGGACAAGATGGCAGACCTGCCAGAAGCCCAGGGCATCGGTGGTGGCTGTGCCCATCAACGCTTTTGTGCTGGCGTTGAAGACCTTGATTTCCCAGCCTTGCAGGGGCTGGCCGTTGCAGGCATTGTACTTGTAGCCGCTGATGCAAAGAGGCGGAATGTTGCGTAAGTAGATCGGTTCGCCAACAAAACACTCTAAAGTAATATTCTGGCAGAGAGGTGTGACATTCGTCCAGCCGGGCTGCAAGACCTCACAGACCTGATATTTTCCAGGACGCAAACCCCAGACCCCCCAAAAACCATTTCCATGATCTTCATCTCTATATCGGGTTACATTACGACCAACCTCTCTTCCAGCTTCATCCCTTACGATTACAGTCCAGCCGTTCAGCCCCTGGCCAGTGCAGTCATTTATCTTGTAACCAGTAATTGAAAGAATCGTGTTTTTGAAGTCGATGCTCGTGTTGTTCGTGCAGCCCAAATCGACGCTATAGCACAGAGGGGTAATATTTAATCAGTCATTTATTAGATCTTCACAGACGTTGTATGTTCCTGAGGACAGGCCGCAAAGGAGCCAGTAGCCGGAGCCGTTAGTCGCAACATCTCTGCTGAAGCCCGAGGCATTTGTTACATGAATCGTCCATCCGGACATTCCCTGGCCGTTGCAGTCATCGATCTTGCGACCGCCCAGGCAGAGCAGCGGGGTATTGCTGAAGTTCACATTTGTCTTGTTAACGCATAGCAATGCTACGAGCTGGTTGGGATTGACGTTCTGCCAGCCAGCCTTCAGGGTCTCGTTGGCCCAGTAGCTGCCTGGTACCAAATGGCAGACCTGCCAGAAGCCCAAGGCATCGGTGGTGGCTGTGCCCATCAACGCTTTAGTGCTGGCGTTGAAGACCTTAATTTCCCAGCCGGAAAGAGGCTGGCCGTTGCAGGCATTGTACTTGTAGCCGCTGATGCAGAGCTCCGGAGTGTTCCGGAAGTTCACATTTGTCTTGTTAACGCATAGCAATGCTACGAGCTGGTTGGGGTTGGCGTTCTGCCAGCCAGCCTTCAGGGTCTCATTAGCCCAGTAGTTGCCGGGCAACAGATGACAGACCTCCCAGTAGCCCAAGGCATCGGTGGTGGCTGTGCCCATCAACGCTTTAGTGCTGGCGTTGAAGACCTTAATTTCCCAGCCTTGCAGAGGATCGCCGTTGCAGGCATTGTACTTGTAGCCGCTGATGCAGAGCTCCGGAGTGTTGCGGAAGTCGATCCGTTCGCCACCATCACACCCTAAAGTAATATTCTGGCAGAGAGGTGTGACATTCGTCCAGCCGGGCTGCAAGACCTCACAGACCTGATATTTTCCAGGACGCAAATTGCAGACACTCCAATAACCATTTCCAACTTCAACATCATATCGGGTTACATCACGACCAACCTCTCTTCCGGCTTCATCCCTTACGATTACAGTCCAGCCGTTCAGCCCCTGGCCAGTGCAGTCATTTATCTTGTAACCATTAATGCAAAGCCCCGAGGGAACGTTTCTGAAGTCGATGCTCGTGTTGTTCGTGCAGCCCAAATCGACGCTATAGCACAGAGGGGTAATATTTAACATGTCATATAGCTCTTCACAGACGTCGTATGTTCCTGAGGACAGGCCGCAAAGGAGCCAGTAGCCGGTGTCGTTGGTCGCAACATCTCTGCTGAAGCCCGAGGCATTTGTTACATGAATCGTCCATCCGGATATTCCCTCGCCTGTGCAGTTATTGATCTTGCGACCGCCCAGGCAGAGCAGAGGATTATTGCTGAAGTTGACGCCCGTCTTGTTCTCGCAGCCCAGGGCCACAAGCTGGTTGGGGTTGGCGTTCTGCCAGCCGCCCTTCAAGGTCTCATTGGCCCAGTAGTTGCCTGGAACCAGGCCGCAGACCCGCCAGAAGCCCAGGGCATCGGTGGTGGCCGTGCCCATCAACGCTTTAGTGCTGGCGTTGAATACCCTGATTTCCCAGCCTTGCAGAGGCAGGCCGGTGCAGGCATTGTACTTGTAGCCGCTGATGCAGAACTCAGGAGTATTTCGGAAGTTCACATTTGTCTTGTTAACGCATAGCAGTGCTACGAGCTGGTTGGGGTTGGCGTTGCTCCAGCCTTCCTTCAGGGTCTCATTGGCCCAGTAGTTGCCGGGGACAAGATGGCAGACCTCCCAGAAGCCCAGGGCATTGGTGGGCCGTTACAGGCATTGTACTTGTAGCCGCTGATGCATAGCTCGGGAGTGTTGTTGAAGTTAACACCGGTCTTATTCACGCAGCCCAGGACCACGCTCCGGCTGGGATTGGCGTTCTGCCAGCCAGCTTTCAGGGTCTCGTTAGCCCAGTAGTTGCCCGGTACCAGTCCGCAGACCTGCCAGAAGCCCAGGGCATCGGTGGTGGCTGTGCCTTCTAATGAGTGGGTGCTGGCGTTGAAGACCTTGATTTCCCAGCCTTGCAGGGGATCGCCATTGCAAGCGTTGTACTTGTAGCCGCTGATGCAGAGCTCCGGAGTGTTCCGGAAGTTCACATTTGTCTTGTTGGCGCATTCCAGGACCACGCTCTGGCTGGGGTTGACGTTGTGCCAGCCAGCCTTCAAGGTCTCATTGGCCCAGTAGTTGCCCGGTACCAGTCCGCAGACCTGCCAGTAGCCGGTGCCGTTGGTTGTGGCCGTGCCTATCGAGGTTCCTGTTGTGCGATTGAAGACCTCGATTTGCCAGCCGGAAAGAGGCAGGCCGGTGCAGGCGTTGTACTTGTAGCCGCTGATGCACAGGGG
>JAPKYA010000072.1 GCA_026394565.1 Methanothrix sp. | reverse complement strand
CTCGCGCAGCACCTGACGGGCCAAGAGCCAGTAGATAAGCGTTAGAGCTTTCCTGCCTTTGTTGTTGGTGGGTATGACCAGGTCAACATTGGAGGTCATGTTGTTGGTATCGCAAAGAGCGATTACCGGTATGCTTACATCTACAGCCTCATTGACCGCCTGGGCATCGCCGCTGGGGTCCGTAGTTATGAGCGCATCGGGCTCGATGAATCCCCGGAAGGCTGGATTGGTCAGTGTATTGGGCACAAATCGGCCTACGTTGGCGCCGGCCCCAATGGCCTTGGCGAACATGGTGGCCGGTCTCTGGCCATACTGCCTGGCAGATACAACTAATATATTTGCCGGATCGTATTTCGCCAGGAACTTGGCAGCCAGCCGGATGCGCTTGTCCGTTGACTGAACATCCAACACATAGAGCCCGTCTGTTCTCACCCTGTAAATATAGGGCATCATGTCTTTCGTCTTCTGCTGAGTACCAATGTGCACGCCTGCTGCCAGGTACTCGTCGATTGGTATGAGAGTCTCGTATTCTCCCGCTACCGTTATCACCTCATCTTCTACCAACTAATTCACCTACCTAATCGATCGCGTTTTACTGTGATGGGAATTACGCCCAGTTTCATCTCTTCAAGCGCTATTTCGAGAGGGTCGGTATTAGTAGTATCGATCAACACTGGAGCGCCCATGAAAACTTGCAAAGCCCGTGCTCCTACTATGCGCGCACGTTCATATCTTGTATATTTCTCGCCCTTCAAATAGCCACCTCAAAAGGAAGAGTATGATGGGGTTGCTGAGATTCGAACTCAGGTCACAGCGTCCCGAACGCTGTAGGATGGACCAGGCTACCCTACAACCCCTTCTACTGGTACCGCCTAAGCGTTTCCACTATCTCCACATGAGAGAGAAGCATGCGCCTGCAGCAGTATTTGTCTATTCCTAGGTCATCCAAGACTTTGCCGGGAGGCTCTGTCTTGATGCGCTCCCGGTATTCCTCCCAAACATTGGAGACCACTTTGCCACAGGAAAAGCACCTGACTGGAATCAAGCAGTTTCACCTGTAGGACTTCTGGTACTTAGACCTGGCACCAAGTCCGCCGAACTTTTTCCTCTCCTTGTGCCGATGATCGCTGACGAGGAGATTTCGGTCGTATTCGGAGAAGGCTTCTTTCAGTCCTGTGTCGCCGGTCCACTCCACGATGCCTTTGGCGATGGCCGTTCTCACTGCATCGGTCTGTCCCATGGTTCCGCCGCCAGCAACCACGACATCGATATTCATGGCTTTAATCAGATCTCCTGCGATCTGAACGGGTTCCTGAATCTTGAGTCTGGCAAGGCGGGGCTCATAAATATCCAGGGGCACCTTGTTGATGCGCACAATGCCCTTTCCTTCCTTTAATGTGGCCCTTGCAGTTGCCGTCTTCTTCTTACCCGAGGTATTAATTATCTTCATAGCAAGCCCTTTAGAAGTTTGCGCCGAGTCTTCGGCTCAAGGCCC
>JAPKYA010000007.1 GCA_026394565.1 Methanothrix sp. | reverse complement strand
GAACACAAAGCCCGGCCAATACCGGCTTGACGCCGTTGTCAATTACACCTACCAGAGGGACGTGGCCGTGAAAGGTGACGAAGACCACCCGGAGAGCCCGGATGTGTTCTACTGGTACGATAGCCTCAGCCAGATCATTCCCCTAACTCTGACGGTGGAAAGAAGAAGCGGCGCGCAGTTTGAGATTCTGGATGTCAGCCCTTCCTTCCTGGCGGCGGGCTCCCAGGATAATGTGGTCAAGATTCGCATAAAAAATGTGGGCAGTGATACTGCGAAAGATCTGGTGGCCCGGCTTCGCCCGGAGAGCGGCCTTTATGTCAGCGTGGACGAGTCGCCGATAGCGGCCTTGCCGCCGCAGCAGGAGGCGGAGCTGCTCTTCAAAATGGATGTCTCCAAGGATGCCGTGCCCGGCAAGAGCTACCAACTCCGGGTTCTGTTCGAGTTTTCCGATAGCTACCGGGATGATCTCACCGACGAGGAGAATGCCTATCTAAGAATCGAGCCAGAGAGCTCAAGCCGGCCATGGGCCGCCGTCCTTCTTTTCATTGTGCTGGCCGCAGTCCTGATCATGGTAGTCAAGAGAAGAGTCAAGAGCTGAGGAGCATGGCAGGAAGAGAAACCATGTTGGGAATGCAGCCGGCGATTTCTGCTCGGGGTGTGAGCAAGAGCTTCGGTCGGCAGCGGGTTCTGGACAGCCTTACCGTGGACATTCCCTCAGGCGTGACCTACTGCCTGCTCGGGCCGAACGGTTCAGGCAAGACCACATTCATTCGCGCCATCGTGCGGCTGTTGCACCTGGACGGGGGAGAATTGAGCGTCCTGGGCCGGCCTGTTTCTCGGGTTGATGAGATCTACTCTAAGATCGGCTACATGACCCAGCATAAAGCCCTCTATCCCGATCTGACGGTGCAGGAGAACATGGAGTTTTATGCCGGGCTTTACGGCCTGAAGAAGCAGCAGCGAGTAGATAGGATAGGCGAGCTGCTGAAAATGGTTGACCTTTCAGAGCACCGCGGACGTCTGGCCGGGGCTCTCTCAGGCGGCATGTACCAGAGGCTCTCTCTGGCCTGCACCCTCATCCACCAGCCGCAGCTCCTCCTGCTGGACGAGCCTACAGTGGGCGTCGATCCCCGGCTGCGGCAAACATTCTGGGAGTACTTCAACCGCCTGGCCGGGGAGGGAAAGACTGTGCTCATCACCACCCATCTCATGGATGAGGCTGAGAAATGCCAGAGGGTGGGCTACATGCGGGCGGGGAGGATGGCCGCCCAGGGCACTCCCGAGGAGATCTTACGCCTGGCCGGCCTAAAGCCCGTCCTTAAGCTATGGCTGGCCGAGCCTGAGAGGGATGCGGCCCAACTTCTTGCCCAGGGATATGAGATAGATGTCGTTGGCGGAGTCGTGCAGGTTCGCCTGGAGAGCCACGCACAAATCAAAGAGGTCTTGTCCAACGTCTCGCCTCTTGATATGAGGCTGGCAGAGCCCAAGCTGGAAGAGGCATTCCTGCGCCTCTCGGAGGCGGCATGAATCCCAGCCCGGCGCGGATGGGCGTAGTGGCCCTGCGTGTGGTGCGCCAGCTCAAGAGAGATCGGCGCACCATCGGCCTGATCGTCTTCGCGCCCATCGTCCTCATGATCCTCTTCGGCTACGCCCTCTCCGGGGATATGAGCGGCGTGGCTCTGGGACTGGTGGACGGCGGCGGCCACGCTGCGCTGCGGGCGCACATCGAATCAATAAAGGACTTCAATATCCTTTACATGGGATCCGAGTCGGATGCCGAAAGGCTCATCTCGGAAGGGCGACTGGACGGGGCCGTGCTCCTCCGGCCGGAGGAGGTGCGGGTTCTACTGGATGCCAGCAGCCTGCAGATCTCGGGGGCGATTGCCGCGGCAGTGCAGGCGGGAGCGGCCAAGGAGACGGCAGGCCGGCAGTTGAGAGCGGAAAGCTCCATCGAAACGCGCTACATCTTCGGCTACGACCTGGAGATGATGGACACGGTTGGACCGGCCATCCTGGGCCTGGTGGTCTTCTTCTTCACCTTCATCAACGCCGCCATCGCCTTCATCCGGGAGAGATCACAAGGGACGCTGGAGAAGTTCATGGTCTCGCCCTTAAGCCGGGTGGAGATGGTATCCGGCTACGTCCTGGGCTTCTCCCTCTTCACCATACTGCAGTCGGCCACCACCCTCTTCGTAGTAACCGCCCTCTTCGGTGTGCCCCTGCGCGGTAGCGCCCTCACCGCGCTGGCGGTGGTGCTGCTACTGGGAGCGGGCGCTCTGGTCCTGGGCGCTTTCTTCTCCAACTTCGCCCGGAGCGAGTTTCAGGTGGTGCAGTTCATACCCCTCATCATCACGCCTCAGATTGTGCTCTGCGGCATCTGGTGGCCCTTGCAGTCTGTGCCTGAGTTCATCCGGCCCTTCTCCTACATGCTTCCCCTCACCTATGCCGCCCATGCCCTGCGAGCGGTGATGCTCAAGGGTGCGGGCATCGGCGACATCCTCTATCCCGACCTGCTGGCGTTGGGCATATTCTTCCTGATCTTCTTTGCCGCGGCGACGCTGATGCTGAGAAGGGAGGTGGCATGAGATGCCGCCTAGTACAGCCGGGCCTAATTAAAGCCATGATTATGAGAGGATAATGTGCCTTTTTGAACGGCAGATCGTTCTTTGCGCCAATCAAGGCTTCGCGTGAGATTCGATCGGGTCCGGTTTCGCACGAAGGCGCGAAGCCGCGAAGTTAAAACACTGGTTTATTTCGGCCCAGCTGTACTAGCCGGTATAAGCCAGGATAAACCTCCTGGAAAATGATGATATCGCTCCTACTTTCCTATCGATTCTACAAAAGCGGCAAGCTCTTCAGGGGTAACGCCTACCTTTGCTAATGTAGTGAGTAGACCTTCATCATCGATAAGAGCTTTTGCTATTTCATAAGCGGCTGCATACGCTTTATCATGGTGGTCTATGTGTACAAAAACTATGAAATCGCCGAATACACCGTAGATAATCACAAAAGGGTCTACGTGTTCTCCCCTGAGGCCCTTCAGGTTATGGCTTTTGGGTTCTCCAATTTCGGGATTCTGGCATATCGCTTTGATCTTCTTACCAAGCCTTTGCTCTAAAGCAGCATCCTTTCTCGTAAGCTTCTTGAATTGCTTATGAAAATGACCTGAAAGTAGGGGCCTAAATGTCATTGAAGATCAAAATATGAGACATCATGGGCTTAGTAGGTAGGCTAATAGCTCATCGGCATCCTTGAAGATCTTGTAGCGGCCATCTGCAAAATCCTCTAGGCCCTCTCGGATGCCTTCGATGAACTCCTGACCTGCCTCACGGTCTA
Organism: Methanothrix sp.; assembly: GCA_026394565.1. Lineage (GTDB taxonomy): Archaea > Halobacteriota > Methanosarcinia > Methanotrichales > Methanotrichaceae > Methanothrix. The sequence goes on along the minus strand of JAPKYA010000007.1, from coordinate 11,079 downwards.
CTTTTGCAGGCTTAATAACTGATGCCATCAGATCAGTTGCCTCCGGGCAATCTGAGCAAACCAACTCTGCCTCCATTGTATATATCGTCGTTTGCAAACTATTTAATCTTCCCGGCCCGCGGTATCGATTCAAGTCAACTTGCTCTTCACCTTAGCGTAAAACCCAACCCGTCCTACCTTCACAAACCTGGCCGGGGTCTTGGCCTTGCTTATGACCACCGTATCCTTGGACGATATGGTGGTCGTGCTCTGGCCGTCCACCACCACCAGTGCCTCCTTGTCCGGCAGCTTGAGCCGCACCTCGATGACGCTGTCACCCGGAATTACCCATGGTCGGGATGATAGCTTGAAGGGGGCCATGGGAACGAGCACAATGGCATCCACCCGCGGATCGACGATGGGCCCGCCCGCGGACATGGCATAGGCAGTGGAGCCGGTGGAGGTGGCGATGATCACGCCGTCCGCCCGGAAGTCCTCCATGAGTGCGCCGTCCACGATGATCTCAAACTCGATCATCTTGGCAGGGCTGGCCGTAAGAAAGGCGATCTCATTGGTGGCGCGAGGCAGGCAGACCCCATTAAGGAGCAGCTTCAGGCGCGAGCGCACATCCACATCAAAGCCCGTCAGCAGCCGCGAGAGCGTCTCTACGGCGTCCCTGGGCTCGACATCCACCAGAAAACCCAGGGTGCCCATGTTTATGCCCAAAATAGGAGCGGGATCCGCCATCTTGTGAATTGTGCGCAGAATCGTTCCGTCTCCACCCACAGAGACTATGAAGTCCACATTCTGCCGCTCCATCTCCGCGACGGTTGTGCCCTTCCGGTCAATTTTTAGAGCAAGGTCCTCATCCACGAATATCATGACGCCCTTCTCCGCACTTTCGATCCGGTTGATGAGCATCTGCGCCAGACGAATCGATTCCGGCTGCTGCCGGGAGACAAAGCCGATCTTAATGAGGACCACCTCCTATGAGCCTGAGCAGCTCTGCATGCAAGAGGCCGTTCGAGCCGATCAGATCCTTCTTCTGCCACATATTGCCGCCCAACAAAAGCGCATTTCCTTGGGCATCGGTCACCATTCCACCCGCCTCTTCCAGGATGATCTTTCCTGCCGCCACATCCACCACCCTCATCATGCCTCGCAGATCCACGAAGGCATCCAGCCTTCCCGAGGCGACCAGAGCCATCTCCAGGGCGGTGCTTCCCAGGGTGCGAATGCGTCGCACCGTGTCGCCGATGGCCGCCATCCTGCCGGTATGGGGCCGCAGGGTGTAAGCGGAGATGCTGAAATGGGAGAGGTCGGCATTGGTCGACACTTGCAGGCGTCCGCCCGGCTCTGCATAGGCACCCCGCCCTGCTTCGGCATAGAAACTGCCGCCGCTGGCCAGGTCAGATATGTAGCCGAAATGAAAATCGTCCTTGCTCAGGTAAATAGAGACTGAGTAGAAGGGGATGCCGGCTATGGCGTTGAAGGTGCCGTCCAGGGGATCGAGATGCAGGAAATAGTCCGGCTCGTGCTTCTCGCCTATCATGACTTCGCCGATCTCCTCGCTGAGCACCTTGAAGCCCAGGCCTGATGCTTGCAGCGTATTGAGAACGGCATTCTCCGCGGCCCGGTCGATTTGCTTGGTGGGGGTGCCGTCTGCACCCATCTTCACCATTTTGCCGCTGGCGGCTGTGCCCGCCATCTCTCCTACAGCATCTGTCACGGCTCTTGCCGCATTATCGCACAGCTCTTTTAGATCGTCGCCTCGGTGGGAAAGTCGCTCGCTCATCTCTTTCCAGATAGGCATGCCCACTATAAAAGTTTCTCACTTGAGATCGAAAAGCTTTATAAAATGCCGACTTGCAACACGCTATCACGTAACAATCATGGAGGGATTCTATTTGATCATTGGTTTGCCTACTGATACCTTTGTTGGAGTCATAATTGTGCCCATAGCCATCTCACTATTGCTCTTGATATGGGCTCTGCGGTGGTGATCGACTTGGATTTTACTGGAACGATCATAATAGTATTATATTTCATTGGCCTGGTGGCCATTGGAGCCCTGGCCTCAAAGAAGATCAAGAACTCAGAGGATTTCCTGGTAGCAGGAAGAAATCTGGGCTTTTGGACCTTTACTCTGCTGATAGTGGCCAGCATCTGCAGCGGCATGACCATCCTGGGCGTCGCCGGTCTCGGCTATGCCACAGGCTGGCCCAGCATCTGGGAGCAAATCTTCGTTCCGCTTTCGGCGGCAGTGTGCATACTGTTCTTCGGAACCAAGCTGCACTCCGTCGCCTCCAGAACGGGCTATGTCACTGTGCAGGACTACTTCGCTCACCGCTTCTACAGCCCGAAAGGCATTCGCGGGACATCGGCCATAATTGGCATTCTCATCTCCATCATCTACCTGGTGGGGCAGTACATCTCCATCAGCATGGTCTTGTCATGGCTCTTCAAGATCCCCTATGAGTGGTCTCTGGTGATTGGAGCCGTCATCGTCATGGCCTACACCATCCTTGGCGGCCTTTACGCCATAGGCATGGCCTCCCTGGTGCAGGGAATAATGATACTGGCAGGAGTGCTGCTCGTGGGACCTGTGGTCATTGCCGCGGCAGGGGGAATGGAGCACATCAACCTTGTCCTGGCGACCATAGATGTGAACATGACCCATCTCTGGTATCCGCAAATGAATCCGCCCTATGCCAAGTACTCCTTCCTGACTCCCGAGTACCTGGTATCGTTCTTCTTCCTGCTCACATTGGGGCTGGCAGCAGCTCCGCACGTAGTCAACAACGTCCTGGCGGCAAGAGACATCAAGTACTTCAAGTGGTCGCCTCTGGCAGCCTTCGTCATCTATGCCGTAATCATGTACCTGTGCAAGATCACCGGCTTTGCCGCTCGGTCCATGGTCAGCGAAAAAATGATCACGCTACCCACGGGTGTCGCCAATCCTTCCGACTACAGCTTCATTGTGGCAGCGGAACATGTCTTCCCGAGCTTCTTCGCGCCTTTGGTTGCCATAATAGTATTGTCAGCAGTCATGTCCACCACGGACAGGCTCATGCTGACCATCGGCAGCTACGTGAGCTGGGATGTCTACAAGCAGTTCGTCAATAAGGATGCCTCTGAGAAGTCGATCACCCTGCTCAGCCGGGCGGCCATTGGGCTTTCCACTGTCATTACGCTCTATCTGGCCTGGTCCAATCCGCCCGAGCTTTTGGCCTGGCTGATCTGGATGGCCATTGGCGTGATGCTGGCCTGCTTTGTAACGCCCTTATTTGCCGGGCTGTACTGGCGACGGGCGACGCGTGAGGGCGCTATCGCCTCGATGATTGTGGGACTGGTGGGTGTATTTGCCTTCAGCTATTACGCCAAATTCATCGCACCCATGCCCATGCACCCCAGCATATACGGATTTGCGCTATCGCTGGCGGCCATGATTGTCGTCAGCCTGGCGACCGAAAAGCCGTCCGAGAAGTTGCTGGATGAGACGAGCACCGGCATGTTCATCCGGGATCGCAAGAAGGCCTGAGCCGAAAAATCCGGCCGGGCGGGTTTATTGAAAAGAGTCCGCCTGGCCGTTGGCGACGGCGCAGTAGATTTGATTAAAAAGTAAATTTGATAATAATAGAAGAATAGATAGAAAAGCCTTACGGCCCTCTATCGTATCTTTATTATACTTTCACTGCGAGTGTTTACTGTTTCTCTACTTTGTCAGCCTTGGGGCCTTTCTCGCCCTCAATGGGCCTTTCTCGCCCTCAATAACCTCGAAGCTTACCTTGTCACCCTCATCGATTGTGACGCCGGGCTTCAGGCCGGTTACGTGTACAAAATAGTCCTTACCATCGTCGCCTGCTATGAATCCAAAGCTCTTGACTCTGTTGAAAAACTTAACTGTTCCATTTACCATTTTTGATTCCTCTGATTGGGTTAGCATGGGTACCATGATCTTCCTGTACTTATAGTTTCTGGCATATGCCTTGAGCCGGATCATGGCCGCCCTGGAACAATCGTGCGCTGTCGTATTTTAGGGAAATTCTTTTATAGAAGATCAAATACTGTGAACCTGAGAATTCGCAATACTGGAGGATTATCAAAATGGCAGGAATGGGCGGAACGCCAATTATCATTTTAAAGGACACCCGCAGAGAGTCGGGAAAGGATGCTATCTCGAATAATATTATGGCTGCCCGCGCCGTGGCCAATGCGGTGAGGAGCACCCTGGGCCCCAAAGGCATGGACAAATTGCTGGTGGACTCCCTTGGTGACGTAACCATCACCAATGACGGCGTGACTATTTTAAAAGAGATGGATGTGCAGCATCCCGCTGCTAAGATGTTGATTGAGGCCGCTAAGACCCAGGATAAAGAGGTAGGGGACGGCACTACCACCGTGGCCGTCCTGGCCGGCGAGCTGCTCAAGAAAGCCGAGGTCCTCTTAGACCAGAAGGTTCACCCCACCATGATTGTGCAGGGGTACAGAATAGCTGCGGAAAAGGCCGTGCAGATTGTGAAATCCATCTCCATTGATGCCTCGGAAAACGATCGCGCCCTCCTGGAGAAGATAGCCGAGACGGCCATGACCGGAAAGCTGGCCGAGTCCCCGGACAGCAAGATGGCCAGTTATGCCGTCGACCTGGTCTTAAACGCCATTGAGACCTACAACGGCAAGAAGAGCTTTGATATGGACCGGGTCAATGTGGAAAAGAAGGTCGGCGAGAGCACCCTGGATTCACAGATCATTGAAGGCATAGCGATCGATAAGGAGATCGTACACCAGAATATGCCTCGCAAAGTTGTGAACGCCAAAATTGCTCTTCTCTCCACGGCCATCGAATCCAAGGAGACCGAGACCAAGACCGAGCTGCAGATCACCTCCTCCACTCAGTTCCAGCAATTCATGGATCATGAGAAGATGAGGATAAAAGAGGCTGCGGATAAAGTGATCGCCAGCGGCGCTACAGTGGTATTCTGCCAAAAAGGCATCGACGATCTGGCCCAGCATCACCTGGCCAATGCCGGAGTTCTGGCTCTGCGTCGCGTCATTAAAAAGGACATGGACAAGCTGGCCAAAGCCACGGGAGCTAACATCGTCACGGGCTTGGATGAGCTCGGTCCGGGCGATCTGGGCACAGCCGCTCTGGTAGAGGAGAAGCGCTTGGGAAGCGGCATCATGACCTTTGTCACCGGTACCAAGAACCATTCTGCAACCCTTCTGCTGCGAGGCGGCACTCAGCAGGTCTTAAACGGCCTGGAGAGAGCCCTTGACGATGCACTTCACGCTGTGGCAGATGTGGTGGAGGACGGCAAGATGGTGGCCGGTGGCGGAGCCCCTGAGATCGAGCTTTCCCTGCGCCTGCGGGAGTATGCAGCCACACTAAAGGGTCGCGAGCAACTGGCGGTCACCAAGTTCGCCGAAGCCATGGAGATCGTGCCCAAGACCCTGGCCGAGAATGCCGGCTTTGATGCCATCGACAAGGCCATCGAACTGAAGAACAAGCATGAGACGAATAAGAACGCAGGGCTTAACGCCTACACCGGCGATATCCAGGACATGCTGGAGCTGGGCGTGGTCGAGCCTCTGCGCGTCAAGATTCAGGCCATTTTATCGGCAACCGATGCAGCCTGCCTCATCCTGCGCATCGATGACGTTCTGGCTTCGACCAAGACGCCTCCACCGCGCGGCGCAGGTGGAATGCCGCCAGGAATGGGGGGCATGGGCGGAATGGGTGGTATGGGAATGCCGCCCGGCATGGGTGGAATGGGCGGCATGCCGCCGGGGATGTTCTAGGCAGATGGATGCCTGAAATCCTTTTTATTAATTTATTCATGCCATTTATTTTTTGATTTTTACACAAATTTCATTTTAATCAATATTCGTGGTTGTGAACTCAGCTAAGGAAGTGTATCGCTGGCGAAAGACTTCGACATAAGTGCAGAGAAGGGCCTCTCTGAGGCGGAGGCTGCCCAATTGCTTAGCCGGTTTGGATTCAATGAGCTGCCCCAATCGAAACCTCGCAGCATATTCACAATCGCCTTGAGTGTAATAAAAGAGCCCATGTTCCTGCTTCTCGTGTCGGGCGGCCTGATTTATCTTTTTCTCGGAGATCTTCAGGAGGCGCTAATGCTTATGGGCTTCGTCTTTGTGGTGATGGGCCTCACCCTCTACCAGGAACGAAAGACAGAGCGAGCCCTGGAGGCCCTGCGAGACCTTTCCAGCCCCCGCGCCCTGGTGATCCGGGACGGGCAGCATAAACGCATCGCCGGAAGAGAGGTTGTTCCCGGAGACCTGATCCTCCTATCTGAGGGCGATCGCGTGCCGGCAGATGCAGAACTGCTCTTTTGCACCAACCTTTCTGCAGACGAGTCACTTCTCACAGGCGAATCTGTATCGGTTTGCAAGATCTGCTCCGATGGAAAGACGGCAATAGCAGAGCCGGGAGGCGACGACCTGCCTTTCGTCTATTCAGGAAGTCTGATCGTGCGGGGCCAGGGGGCAGCTCTGGTGAAGGCTACAGGCGCAGAGACGCAGATCGGCAAGATTGGAAGAGCCCTGCAAAATATCGAGTCTGTGAAGACCCCGCTGCAACAGGAGACATTTATCCTTGTGCAAAGGCTGGCCGTTCTCGGCCTCTCACTTTGCGCCTTAGTGGTTGTGATCTACGCAGTAACCCGCGGAGACTGGCTGCAGGGATTTTTGGCAGGCATCACCATGGCCATGGCTGTTCTGCCTGAAGAGTTTCCCGTCGTCCTGACCATCTTTCTGGCTCTGGGGGCCTGGAGAATCTCCCAGAACCGGGTGCTTACGCGCCGCATTCCTGCCGTGGAGACGCTGGGTGCTACTACTGTGCTATGCACTGACAAGACCGGCACACTCACAGAGAATCGCATGACGGTTAAGAAGCTCTTTGCTCAGGGCCGATTCTTCAGCTTAGACGGTCTGAAGGACGCACTTGCAGATGACGTTCATGAAGTCGTGGAGTACAGCATTTTGGCCTCGCAAAGCGATCCCTTTGATCCCATGGAGAAGGCATTCAAGAATCTTGGCGACGACTACCTCAAGAAGACGGAACACATCCACAAAGACTGGATCCTTGAGGCGGAGTATCCTCTTTCTAAAGAGCTGCTGGCCATGTCCCGCGTCTGGAGATCGCCGGAAGTGCCGGAAGGACCTGACGGAAGCGATTTCATCATCGCCTCCAAAGGAGCGCCTGAGGCCATAGCCGAGCTGTGCCATCTTGACGAATCATCTCGCCTGGAGCTGACCGGAAATATTAAGGTCATGGCCAATGAGGGCCTGCGCGTCCTGGGCGTGGCGGCAGCAAGATTCAAAGAGAGTAATCTACCTCCGGGACAACATGACTTTGCGTTTCAGTTCATAGGTTTGGTGGGGCTGGCCGATCCGGTGCGACCCGGCGTGGCAGAAGCGGTCAAGGAATGCTACGATGCGGGCATTAGAGTAGTAATGATAACAGGAGACTATCCGGAAACGGCCCAGGCTATAGCCGGAGAGATCGGCCTAAAGTCTGCGGACAGGATTCTGACCGGTCCGAAAATGCAGCTATTGTCGGATGAAGATCTTCAAGAGCATATCCGGGATGTAAACATATTTTCCAGAATGGTGCCGGAGCAGAAATTGAGGCTGGTCTTGGCTTTGAAGGCCCAGGGAGAGGTAGTAGCCATGACCGGCGACGGCGTCAATGACGCCCCGGCATTGAAAGCGGCCGATATCGGCATTGCCATGGGGGGCAGGGGAACGGATGTGGCTCGCGAGGCAGCGAGTCTGGTGCTCCTGGATGATGCCTTCTCCTCCATTGTGCAGGCCGTGCGGCAAGGCCGCCGGGTATTCGACAATATCAAGAAGGCCATGGCCTACATCCTTGCCATTCACGTGCCGATAGCCGGCATGTCCTTGATACCGGTCCTCCTGGGATGGCCTCTAGTCCTCTTGCCGGTGCATATCGTCTTCCTGGAGCTGATCATCGACCCGGCCTGCTCCGTGGCCTTTGAGGCTGAGCCGGAAGAGGCAGATGTGATGGAGCGAAGGCCGCGCAATCCGAAAGAGCCTCTTTTCTCCATCCGGAGCCTGGCCCTGAGCTTTCTGCAGGGCTTTATTGTTCTGGGGACTGTGCTGGTTGTCTATGCTTTCTCTGCATACCTCGGCCATGGAGAAGCAGAAGCGAGAGCCATGACCTTTACTACACTCATTGTGGCCAATTTGGGATTGATACTCACCAATCGCTCCTGGTCCCGCACCATTCTGGAGACCATGAGCAGCCCTAACAAGGCTCTCTGGTGGGTGTTTGCAGGTGCGCTTGTGTTTCTGGCCGCGGTGCTTTACATTCCATTCATTAGAGAGCTATTCGGCTTTACCTATCTGCATTTCCTCGATATCGCCATCTGCTTCACGGCGGCAATTGCCAGCATCTTGTGGTTTGAGGGACTCAAGATCATCAATGGCAGACGCAGCAATGGCAGGAAGGAAATTTTGCAGAGATAAGGCTATTTTGATGCAGTCCTGGTCCGCGATTGTGCCGCTCTTTTCTTCATGTTCTCTGCTATCTGATTTCTATTAGCTGTCTGCTTGGCTCTGGCCTCCTGTGCTTTTTGGGATTGGCTGGAGGCAGTCACTTTGCTCTTTTGCGAAGAAGTTTTTTGCACGTTATTAGCATTATCCAAGACGGTTTTTTCAGATTTCGAACTGGAAGGCGTGTCCGTCTTGAACTGAATAATTGCTACATGCTCCCCTGTCGAAGTGTCCCCAGTTGGATTGGTGATACCTACTAATGCAATTGACGGCAAGGATGCAGGAATCGCTGTGGTCTCGACCTCAGAGTCATTGGACCCTTGAGAATTATTCAGAGATCCATTTGTGGATATTTTATTGTTGCTTGAATTGCCCTCTTCTGTCAGGTTGTTCTTGTCGTTGCTTTTTTTTGCCGACTTTACAGAAGACGACGAGGATGAACTATGATGTTTTTTAACTGGAGAGATGCTGCTTGATGATTTGCTTGCAGCAACGACTCCTTTTGCAGCCTGACTGGACGGCAACGAGGCATTGATTTGCGATAGATTGGCAGAATTCGGCTCCTTAATTTGACGGCTCAAGTTCCCCAAGGCCTGGGAAGAATTCTCGCTAATATTCGTCATGGATATAATGCTGTTTTCCGGACCCTTTAGATCAAGTCCGACTGGAACGCCCTTATGATCCGGATTCGATGCAAAAGAGACGAGATCGGATATGAGATATATGGCCAGGCCGGTCATACAGATCAAAGCCAGTATCATGAGAACGCTGATCAGCCTGGGATATTTATTCATCATTTTTTCGCGAGCCAGACCATAGTAGGTAATGCTCGACCCTGCAAAGTCCTTCATACATAAACAGATATTTTTTAAAGTTTATAACTTTTACGATCGAGAAAAAATTATTAAGTGATAAGGGCGAAATTGCCCTATTTGCAATGATCGGGAAATTTATCTCTTTAAGTGACTACAGACATCCCTGCCGCCTGCCAGGCAACAATTCCGCCTGAGAGGACAAATGCATCGCGACCGCCATAGACCCTCAGCGTCTGAACGGCAAATGCGGCATTGGTGTCAATAGCGCAGTAGACGGCTACCTTCTGGCCGGCGGGAATCATGCCCATCTGCGATATCAGATTTTCCAAGGGGATGTTTATTGCTCCCGGAATGTGGCCTGCCGCGTAAAGCTGCGCCGGCCTGACGTCCACAATGGCCCAATTCTTTTCCGCGTTGGTTTTATTAATGAATTGCATAACGCTCAGGACATAGAAACCATTGTTCATTGCCTCCTTGAGGAAGGAATCAGCCTTGACCATGTACTCGGATGACTGGCCCAATGCCGAAGAGACAGGGACGGCTGAGAGAGATTCTACTGATGTGGTTTTCTTATAGGAGTCATTAAGCGATGAGGTTGACCAGGGCTGGCCTTTATAGCTGTTTGTATCTGTTTTTTTCTCTTCCAGGACCTGTTTCGTCAATTCATTCACGGCCGGATCGACGTATGTGCTGTCCGGTTGGCTCACTGCAATAGCGCAAGCCAAGACCGTAAGGCAAGCCAGCGCCATTAACCTGAGAAGTAAATTGCTTGATCTCATTTAGAAACACCTGCGTTATCGTAGTAGCCTATCTCCTACTAATAAATATTGGGTTGCAGCCATTCCTGCCCAATAATATGATAATCGGTATTCCAATATAAAAAAATGTAGGGTGGCAATTAAAATATTTTCTAAGTAAATTATATATACTGTTATGAACTAATTAAGCTGACTGAAGGTGAGTGATATGAAGAAGTTCATCTGTAGAAACTGCGGAGTTGTAAATGAAGCATCCAAAGACGCTCTGGAAAGCAATAGCGATTGGCTGCAATGCACACTTCCTCAGGGTTTCGAATGGATCCTGCCCGCCGGAAAAATTACCCCGGTTGTCGGCGATCCGATATACATTTCCGGCATGGGAGAGCATCTCTCCCGCGAAGCATATTTGAATAAACATGGCATTGATCCGGAGATTGCCTACAATTTAATGCGAGGAAATTCCGGCTACCGATCTGCATCGCTCAATTTTGTCGGACATTCCCCGATAAAAGGTCAAACGGGAGCAAAGAGAAGGGCCCAAAACTGGCTTGATGAGGACGACTGGACCTCCTGAGGCTTAAATAGCCTGTGCATATTCTATTTTTACCGCGAAGCCGATTTGCCATTCTTTTCCTGTGATCCTTAGATAGATTAAAATATGCATGTGAGGCAGTCACAAGCACTGAGGAATGAGCATGAAGGAGAGGCTTGATGAAATCGGTTCACGTCTTCGTGAGCTGAGGGAACTAAATCGGGTATCGTCCGAGGAGATGGCAGGGCACCTCAAAGTGCCTGTGGGAACATACAACTGCTATGAAGATGGAAAGCTGGACATTCCAGTTAGCATTCTCATCGGCATTGCGCGAAAACTCAACGTAGATACAGGCCTGCTGCTCACAGGCGAAGAGTCCAAGATGAGCATCTTCACCATTACTCGAAAGGGCGAGGCGGTGGAAGTGGAGCGCAGAAAGCAATACCACTACCAGAGCCTG
>JAPKYA010000005.1 GCA_026394565.1 Methanothrix sp. | reverse complement strand
TTTCTCAGATTTGAAGTAGAAAGACTTAGGACGAGAGCAAGTTGGTTCGAATCTAAGCGGAAAATCATTCGTGGGGCTATACGCGAATATATAAAATATCCTAATTATTCATTGTCTATGACTCCAACTGCGTAAGTCCTAATCCGGTAAAGCCTATCAATGGCCACCGAGGCATTTTCTCCATCCGCGAGATATATCAGCTCAATCTCATCTTTGGAAATGATCGTCCCCAGGCTATAGCCCTTATCAAACTCGGCAATATAGAGCGTTTTACCATCCAAACCAATGGCTCCTACAAAACTTTCGCCAGCCTCTGTCTCGTTATCCAGATTATATGTAATATTTCCTGCGAAGATACGGTCTTCCTGCTCTGCGACGGTAAGAATGAGGCTTTCGTTTTCCGTCGAATTGGAGTAGCCCATCCCTTCATCATACGCATTCCACGAGCCGGTCCAAATCCCAAGCAGGTCTGGAACTTCCGCCGCACAAATCCCCGTGGCCAAGAAGACCATGGCCAGCAATGCAAAACACCAAATCGGTTTCATACACATTACATGTCTATTTATCTATTATAAATTTTGCCTAACGTAGAAAGGCGCTTAGCTCCACCACCCCGGTCCGCCCAGCCCTGCGTCTCTCGCGCATCCGGGCCCGCATGTCCGCCAGCTCCACCACCCAGCCTGCAGGCCGCCCGCGCCCGTGCGCCCGCACGTGGGCCCGGGCACGACCAGGTGAGCAGAGGCGCCTTCGAACTGGGCCACTGTAGCTGGTCGAATCGGACTGCATTTCGAGCGAGCTCGCCGTTAGTTTTCAGTCTTTCTCATCCTGTATCCTCCATAACTGCACCTCGCTCAGCCTTTTGGGCTCTTCATTATCTAGTGAGCCTCGATTTCAATATTCTGAGATTATTTTGGATGTTTTGTTTAATTCTACTATATATAAAATCTGCAAATCAGAGAGATTGTCGATACCGAAAGATTTATTTGATATTATTGATCATGTTAGTTGGATGAGCAGAGTCTAAGCACGGCGTACGATGTGGATATTGCAGGATATGGGAGAAGGAATTTTATGAAGAATATATCTGTTATCGTGTTGTTATTGTTAATCATCTTCTTGAGTAATGCAATCGACTGCGCAGAATTATCGAGCGATACGGCAAAGAGCACTTCTTATTATTTCAAGGATTTAGGTTATAAAATGATACCCATTTATGAGGGCGAAAACGCCACCATAAATTTTGAATCTCCTTATGATAGGGCAGAAGGAGAGATTAATCTATATTTTCCAAGGTACTATTTAGCCGATATAACAGTCACACTAAATAATGCTATTCTCCTTAGTGACAAAGCACTTGGCAATTATATAGAGAAAACAGAAAAGATAAGTGTTCCGCTTGATTTTATCGGAAAGGGGAACAATACTCTGAATATCAGCCTTGTGAATTTTAAGGAAATTGAACGTGTACCAATCGAATTGCTTACAAACTCTAAAATCAAAATCATAGAGAACGTCTCCAATGCCGAGGAGATCAACGTCCCTAACGAAATCAAGCCGGACGCTTCGAGAATTGACCAGAAGCTCAATAGGGAAAACCAAGGGCAGGATAGGGAAAATGCAAAGACGGCCGGAAAAGGCCCTGATTTAGAGGTCACGAATGCCAGTGCGCTAGTCATGAGCAGGCCTGTGAAACTGTCGCCTACGGAAGACACAAATTTAGATATTATTGAAGTTAATTTCACAGTGAAGAATACGGGTAGCCAAGCAGTAACAGATAAGTTCGTTACAGAAATATCTCTATTCAGTCCCGTTAATGAAACAAAGCAAGTAGAGACGCCGCGGCTTGATCCGGGAAAAAGCTTCACAGAAACGGTGGTCTTTATAGTCGCAGCCGCTCTTGTCGAGAACAAACCTATAATTATAAAAGCGGATGCGGATGATGATATAGCGGAATTGGATGAAGGTAATAATATAAGAGAGACTCTTGCAGTCAACGCAGGTATGTGAGACCGAAACGGAATTTCTTTATGAGATCAGGGAGACCGGCTATTGAAGCTGGATTTAAAACACATTCTCCTGAGGATACTTGAGCCCAGGTGTCATGATTGAAGGCCCAGAATTAATAATATCATATAATATATTCCATTCATTTTTTTCTCTCTCCCGACCCTCCGGAAAAGTTAATCTCATCTGCCGTCCCAAATCCCAATCGTGAAGTGCGATGTTCTGGTAGTGGGCGCTTCGCCCGCCGGCCTGATGGCTGCAATCTCTGCCGCAAAAGGCGGAGCCGGGGTAATATTACTGGACAGGGATCTGGCCGGCCTGGATCACGCCGCAAATACCCTCTTTGAGGGAATGGCCGCCGCCTCAGGCGTCAAGGTAGAGGACTGCTACCTGAAAAAAGAGCTGGAAGGCATGCGCATTCTCTCCCCTTCCGGACAGGGTGTCGCCATCCCCGCCAAAGGCTATTTCATTGACCGCAAGAAATTCGATGAGCACTACCTTCGCCTCGCGCAGAGCAACGGGGTGAGCCTCCTGGCCGGCATTGCCAAAAAATCTCGGCAGGACGGCAAACGGAGGACTGTATTCTCGGACGACGATTTGATCGAGGCAAAGGTGGTCGTGGACGCCTCCGGAGTCTCGTCCCACCTCGCTCGCGGAGCGGGCCTGCAGCCAATGCGCCATGCCGAGGATATTGCCTGGGCCATGGAAGCCGATGTCGAGCACCCGGGCCTGGGCGAGGAGATGTTCTTTTCGTACTGGATCGGCAGCATGGCTCCCGGCTGGAAGGCCACCTTCTCGCCGGCAGGCGGCGATCGCGCCACCCTGGGCGTCTTTGTGCGCGGCCACGGTCCAAATGTGCAGCCTTTTTTCCGGGGTTTCTTGAAGAGGTTTAAGGCCTACAAGAAAGGGCAATACAGAGATATTGAGAATCTCAAGATACTATCAGTGCGGCGAGGTGGCGACCCCATCTGCGTTATGCCCGGCGAAATAGCTGCCAATTCCTTGATGGTCACGGGAGGGGCGGCAGCCCAGAGCGGTCTGGCCTACAGCATGCGCGCCGGCACCATCTGCGGCACGGTGGCAGGCGAGGCCGTGGCGACGGGGGATGTATCACGGGAAGGTCTTTCCCAATATGAAAAGCTCTGGAAAAGGGAATTTTACTGGCAGTACCGCATGGGCAGGGCATCTTTAAGGACGCTGGCTATGATGAAAGATGAGGAGATCGACAGACTTGTACGCGGCCTGTCCGGAAAAAGGCTCATCTCGGGCGGCTCATTTGCGAAAAAGGCTAGCTATGCCGCTGCTATCGTCTTGCTCTTCAGGCCCAAGACCGTGCTCGATCTGGCTGTAAATTTGATGCGAGGCTAACCCAAGCGGCGGGAAAAGTCCATTTATCTGAACGGAGAAACGACCCCTCATGATTGAACTGTCCAGCGACCCTTATGTTCTGAAGCCCAGGAATACGCCCATGACGGAAGCGGACTTTCGGCTTCATCTTAACATAAGCTGGTGTCGCGGCGTCCTCTTCAATGTGGTGGCTCTAAAAAACGCCATCGCCGTGGTGGAGTACGACGCCCTGCTCTGGTCCGATGATTCCATCATGTTTGTGGAGTATAAGGATTCAGTTGCCGCCTACAAAGACCTCTCCTCTCGAAGGGTGCAGCAGATGAACAGCTTCGCCAAGAACATTGCCCGGGGACTGGGCTACAAGAATTTCGCGTTTATAGTAGTGGTAAAGGGACTGGAAGAGGAGACAAACAAAGGCGGTGTCGAGGTCCTGCCGCTCTTTGAATTGGGCAGCTATCAGCCCATCTTTGTCTCATCCATCACCGAACTGGAATATCTGAATAAGATGATTGCAAAATATGCTCGCGAGGGCAAAGATGAGTTTGCTCGAGAGCTGGACAAGCTCAAGAAGATCTTTGAGATGGAGCAGGCATGAAAGGATATGCCTGGGCAAACGGCGCTGCCACAGTTCTCAATGCAGTCGCCACCTGGAAGGGGGCAGCCTTCGGAATCGATCTCAAAACGCGGGCCGAGGTGGAGCTGAATAATTCCGGAGACATTTTGGGAGATGTTCCCGGCGTGGACACCCGCCTCATCGAGGCTTGCGTGAGACTGGTAGAGGAGCGACTGGGCTACAGCTACGGCGCAATAGTAAGAACTTGCAGCGAGATTCCTGTGGCCGGCGGCCTGAAGAGCAGCAGTACTGCGGCCAATGCCACCGTCCTGGCAACCCTGGATGCTCTGCATGAAGAGATGGACCTGATAGAAGCAGCCAAGATCGGCGTGACCGCCGCCAGAAGCGTGGGTGTGACTATTACCGGCGCTTTGGACGACGCTCTGGCCTCAATGCTGGGCGGCGTTGTGGTTACCGACAACAGAGGCATGCTGCTCCTCAAGCGGGAGGAGTTCTCTCGCCATGTCATGCTCCTGGTTCCTGAGCGAAAGCTCTTCTCCATTGATACTAATGTTTCCCGTTCCCGGCTCATTGCGCCCATGGCTGATGTGGCTTTTGAGCTGGCCATGCGCGGCGATTATGGCAGGGCCATGACCCTGAACGGCCTGGCCTATTGCGCGGCTTTGGGCCTGCCCGCCGAGCCCATGCTCCTGGCGCTGGAGGCCGGGGCGGAAGGTGTGAGCCTCTCTGGAACCGGACCGGCTTATGCGGCAATAATAGATGAAGATAGGATGGACGCCCTTGAGGCTGCCTGGAGACCTCTAGGCGGAAGAGTGATAAGAACGAAAGCGAATAACAGGTGCGCATCTAAAGGCCGGGGAATTTGATGGGGCTACAAGAGCATCGCAGCGAAATTGAGCAGATTGATGAGCAAATCATAAGGCTCATCGATCGGCGCATAGGCATCTCTAGAAAGATCTTTGAGGCCAAAAGGGCGGAAGGAAAGCCGATCAGCGATCCACAGCGCGAGAAGCAGGTTTTAAGCCGGGCTATGGACCTGGCAACAGAGATGAACCTGGACGCCGGAGCGGTCAAGAGCATCTTCGAGACGCTGATTATAATGAGTGTAAATAAGCAACATGAGCTGCAGGGCCGAAATCAAGGATAGATTATGGTCGATATTGCAGTAATTTCCGGGTCCAAATCCGATCAGGCAATTGTAGACAAGATTGTTGCCAAACTGGAAGAGAAGGGCGCGTCCTTTGAGCATAAAGTCTTTTATCAATTGTTCAAATGCCGCCCGGAGTTCCTGTGGCCTGCGTGGGCATCGATAATGGAGAAAATGCGGCGCTATTAGCCCTTAGAATTCTTGAATCGGGAAGATAGCTATTTATACAATGTCAGTGAGATAAACGCTCCAAAGGTGGGATAGGATGTACAAGCGGATATTGATCGCCACAGATGGCTCAGATAAATCTATGAAAGCCGCTGAGGAGGGCATGGAGCTCGCTAAGGGACTCGGCGCACAGGTCATAGCGCTCAACGTAGTAAATGAGGTCGTTATTGCCAGCGCAGTTCGACAGCTTGGGGCCGATAGAAAGGAAGTCGAGGCCAAGCTGGAGAAAGCGGGCAGAAAAGCTGTTGACGATCTCAAGGCCATGGGTGCCAAGTTGGGCGTCAATGTAGATACAATCGTCAGAATTGGAGCTCCCGCAAATACGGTTATAGATACGGCGGGAGCTGAGAAGGCAGACCTGATTGTCATGGGAAGCCATGGCGAGTCCGGTGCCTCCAAGCTGTTGATTGGCAGCGTAGTGCAGAAGGTTCTCTACTGGGCAACGATCCCGGTATTGGTAGTGAGATGAGTATATGGAAGGCTTTATACTTGCCGAATCCCTGCTTTACACCTCGTTTGCAGTTGTGTTCGTAGTTGGTGTGATCCTGGGTTTCTTTGTGATCAGCCTCATCGGTTCAAGCTGAATTCTGCTTAGAGGAGAGCTTCCGGATAAGTCCGGAAGGGCCTCTTATTTTTGATCTTTGTTCTCACCATTAAAATTAAATTTTAAAGTATCTCCCAGCAGTCTCCAGGCTTCTCGCCATCAGGTCCGCTGCCTTATCGATATCGCTGATAGAGAGCACCTCCACAGGCGAGTGGATGTAGCGGGTGGCCACGCTGATAACGCCCGTGGGAATGCCGGACTTGGTGAGGTAGATGGCAGTGGCGTCAGTGGTGCCCCCGTCCGAGGCCTCCAGCTGTATGGGAATCTCAAACTCTCGGGCCGTGCCCGCCAGCCACTCGATGACCTGAGGAGTTGCGATCAGGCCGCGGCCTGAGGCATCGGCCACCACCACTACCGGCCCCTTGCCCATCTCGATGGGGGCATCCTTCTTCTCTATGCCGGGATGGTCTCCAGGAATGGTCACATCGGCAGCTATGGCGAGATCGGGATCCAGGCCGTATGCCGCTACGCGGGCCCCCTTCAGGCCCACCTCCTCCTGCACTGTGGCCACGGCATAAATTGTGGACTTGGAGCGAGTCCTCTTCAGGGCCTCGATCATGACTATGAGCCCGGCCCGATTGTCGAAGGCCTTGCCTGTGACCCTGTCGCCCTGCAAAGAGGAAAAAGTCCTGTCCAGGGAAATGGGCGTGCCGGGCAGAATGCCGAGGTCCTCCACCTCCTTTTGGCTGGTGCAGCCTATGTCGATGAACATATCTTTGGCCTCGACCACCTTCTTTCGGTCCTCTTCCTTCATGACATGAGGGGGCTTGCAGCCGATGACGCCGGTGATGGGCCCGGATCTGGTGTGGATGATGACTCTTTGGTTGAGCAGGGTCTGGTCAAACCAGCCGCCGATGCGAATAAAACGAAGGAATCCCTTCTCATCCACATGTTTTACCATGAGGCCTATCTCGTCGGCATGAGCCTCGATCATAATGGAGGGCAAATCTCCCTTCTTGGTGGCGATGAGATTTCCCAATTTATCCAAACGGATCTCATCCACGTAAGGCGCAATCTCCTCTTTTACTATCTGCTGGATGGATCCTTCCCAGCCCGATATGCCGTGCGCATTGCTCAGTTTTTCCAATAAAGATTTGATATCGCTCATTTAATCATCTCTCGAGTGTAATTTTAAACAGTCAAGCCATCCTTACCCTTGCGCCCTCGTTTCTGGCGGAAGTGATCAGGATCTCTCCACCCACATCCCTCATGGCTTCGCTCGCGGCAGCCTCGATGTCCCTTCCTTGCGTATCCGTTATGGCGTACACCGCCGGCCCAAAGGAGCTGAGTCCCGCACAGGCCGCACCAGCATCCCGCATCTGCGCCATCAGTTGGTGCACTACGGGATGCTGCAGCATTACTTCAATCTTCTTGAAGCCGATCTCCTGTACTCTGTTAACGGCCGCACCGAACTCATCCAGGTTCTCTTCCACCAGAGAGGGCACCATTCGCACCAGGATCTGGTAGCATAGCTCATGCACCTCAGCTGCGGGCAGGGGGCAGTACTCCCGGAAGATGTCCACTTCCCTCTTTCCATGAGCGCCCGCAGCGATCTCGGGCAGGGCCAGGATGATCTTCCAGTCTCTGGGAAAGTCGTGGCGCATAGTGACCGACGCAGGCCGCACGCCGCCGCAGGCTGAGGAAGGGGAAAAGCTCATTTTGTCTTTTCCCGGCCCATAGCTATGCCCGCCGTCTATCAGAAATCCGCCCATCTCAAAGGCAGCCGTGCCTATGCCGCTGGTCCCCCCACGGTGAATGATGCGGGCGATCTCGCGCACAGAGATAGGCTGGTGATATAGCTCACATAGCGCCTTTCCCGCGGCAATGCCCAGTTGCGTTCCTCCACCCAGGCCCGCATGCATTCTGTATCCGCTGCGGATTTGCAGGTGCGCCCCGCCCAGTCCCAGATGCTTTTGCACCGCCCGGGCCGCAGCCAGAGCACGATTTGCATTCTCTTCATTCACTCCCACTGCCACCAGATCCTCGCATCTCTCCGCCTCCAGCAATATATTCGGCTCATCCAGAGAGATGCCCACGCCCCCGTCCACTCGCCCGCTGCTGCCCGTTAAATCGGTAAGGGTCAGATGCAATCGGGAAGGCGTCTGAATCACAACCCGTCGATCATCTCGGAAGCTGTTGTAGGGAAAGGTTTCCCTGATGGCGATGAGCGGCCGGCCATGGCGAATTATCTGGTAGCTTCTCGTGAGCATAATCTCGCGAGCAAAGACGCCAAAGGTCCGGCAATGCTCCTGTCCGGCCGGCAAAAATGCAGTGCTTGTTATGTCCCGCCGCGATTCGATGCGGTGTTTTTTCAGGATGACTCCGATGGGAATGTCGGCCTTGGTAAGGTCATCTTTAAAGCTCGCATCGAGCCTCTTTAAGGGCGTATGCGAGACGGCGTAGACCAGCGCCTCCCGGCTGTTTGCCTTCTTCAACAGCACTATCCTGAAATTGACCTCTTCACCCGGGTTTACTTGAAGCTCTTTTGCCACGGCCTCATCTGCCGGCACAACCCTCTGCAAAAGTGTCTCAATCTCAACCGGGCTTCCAGTGACCACTTCCAGCAGGCTCGTCACTGATCCATCTGTTCCCAGCAGCATCTTTTGCACAGGACTGAGCCTTCCCACAATGCTTTCCAATTTTAAAATCTCTTCGGCCGGGGATAGGGAGGATTGGACCATAAAAATAAATCCTCCCGCGGGAATAAAGTTTTTCCCCTGCCAAAGGAACTGAGATCTATGACTTCCAGAATATCAGGATTCTACAAGCTTGCTCCCTCTGAGAGGCTCATGGCTGTGGCGGAGCAGGCCGCATTGGGGCCGCAAGAGATAGCCCAGGTTGAGACAGGTCTGTCTCTTGACCAGGCCGACAAGATGGCTGAGAATGTGATCGGTTTGATCCAGGTGCCGTTGGGAATCGCCACCAACTTCGTCATCGATGGCAAAGAGGTGCTCATCCCCATGGCCACCGAGGAGCCTTCCGTCATCGCCGCAGCCAGCAACGGCGCAAGAATGGCAAGGGTTGCGGGCGGATTTTTTACCTCCAGCACGGGGCCGGTCATGCGCGCTCAGATTCAGGCCACGGGAATTAGTGATCCCTTCGCAGCCAGCCAGGCGATTCTGCTTCATAAAGACGAGCTGACCAGAATGGCCAACGAAAAAGATCCCATGCTGGTCAAGTACGGA
Organism: Methanothrix sp.; assembly: GCA_026394565.1. Classification (GTDB taxonomy): domain Archaea; phylum Halobacteriota; class Methanosarcinia; order Methanotrichales; family Methanotrichaceae; genus Methanothrix. Next base: position 2,733 of record JAPKYA010000005.1, on the reverse strand, counting down.
GGCGGTGTCAAGGATATCGAAGTCTATGTCATCGACTCAAAAATGGGAATGATGGTTGTGACCCACCTCATTGTGGACTGCCGCGATGCCATGGGTGCCAACGCCGTCAATACCATGGCCGAAGCGCTCGCCCCGCGCATAGAGCAGATCACCGGCGGGCGGGTGTATCTGCGCATCATCTCCAATCTGGCCGACCTTCGCCTGGTTCGGTCAAAGGCGGTCTTCAAGGCAGAGGAGATCGGAGGCCATGAGGTGGTGGACGGAATACTTTTGGCGGCAGAGCTTGCCCAGGTCGATCCCTACCGCGCCGCGACCCATAACAAGGGCATCATGAATGGAGTGACGGCCGTGGTGCTGGCCACTGGAAACGATACCAGGGCCGTGGAGGCCGGAGCGCATGCCTTTGCATCGATCGCCGGGCGCTACAAATCCTTAACCCGGTATGAGAAGAACAGGGATGGAGATCTGGTAGGTACCATTGAGATGCCTGTGGCCGTGGGACTGGTGGGCGGAGCGACGCGCGTTCATCCTGTGGCCAAGACGGCCGTGAAAATTCTGGGCGTTAAAAGCGCAGACGAACTCTCCCGCATCATCGCCTCGGTGGGGCTGTGCCAGAACTTTGCAGCGCTGCGGGCCTTAGCATCAGAGGGCATTCAGAGGGGACACATGTCCCTGCACGCCAAGAACGTGGCTGTGCAGGCGGGGGCCAAGTGCGATCTGATTGAGATCATTGCTGCTCGCATGGCTGCTGAGCGCAGGATCAGCGTGGATCGAGCCGTGGAGCTGATGGCCGAGCTGGATGAAAAAACAAAGGTGAAGACTTGAGCTTGGGCTTGAGCTCGAAATGCAGGATTGGAGCTCTGGGGCCGGAGGGTAGCTATTCGGAAAAGGCGGCTCTTCTCTGGTCAAAAGGCCGGCCAGAGGCCACACTCGTCTATTTCAATGACTTTGAAGGAGTGTTGGAAGCCGTGCAGGCCGGTCGTCTTGAGGCAGGCATAGTTCCTGTAGAAAACAGCCTAGAGGGAGCAGTAACTGTAGTCATGGATCTGCTCTTGAGACTGGATGTTGTGATTGTGGGGGAGGTGAACGTTCCCATCAGACACTGCCTGGTAGGCCGGGGTGAGGGTGCGGTCAAGGTCATCCTCTCCCATCCCCAGGCACTGGCCCAGTGCCGGCAGTATTTGCGAGAGCATTATCCAGAGGCCGAGATCAGGACCACCGGCTCCACCAGCCATGCCGCTCGCCTGGCCCAGGAGTTCCCGGAGACTGCAGCCATAGCAGGAGCGGACACGGCTGAGAAATATGGATTACAGATCCTGGCCAGGGAGATTCAGGATGCAAGCGACAATGTAACCCGCTTTATTGCGGCAGCAAGAAAGATGGCCGTAGCCACCGGCCGGGACAAGACCTCTCTGGTCATTTATCTGGATCGTGACCGTCCTGGGGCGCTCTTCTCCATATTAGAGGAGTTTGCCAAGCACAATATCAATTTGACCAGGATAGAGTCCCGCCCCAGTCGCAAAGGCCTCGGAGATTACTACTTTTACATCGACCTGGAAGGGCATGTAGATGACTGCGTAGTAGAGCAGGCAATAACCGCCATAAAAGAGAAGGCTGCCATGGTCCGGGTGCTGGGATCGTATCCGAGGGCATAAGCCTTGAATGGAGCTGATTTGATGACCCTACAGGAGTTGCCCGGAATTGTCCTTGCTCCCTATGGCACTCTTTTTCCCCCGGCTCTGGCTACTTATGACCAAATGAAAAAAGCCTACGAGCGCAAATTTCCCGGCTCGCCTGTCCGGCTGGCCTTCACCTCGCATCTCATGAGAAAGAGGCTGCGAGAGAATGAGGGCATCACCGTTCCGAGCCTTCCAGCGGCGCTGGCGGATCTGCGCGACCTGGGATGCGAATGCGTGGTCGTGCAATCCCTGCAGATTGTGCCGGGAGGAGAGTTTCACCAGGTGGCAAGGCTGGTGCAGGCCATGCAGGACAGCGGAAAGCAGGCCCCCTTGCGCCTGGAGACGGGCCTGCCGCTTCTCTCAGATCTGTCGGACTGCCGGGCCGTTTCATCTCTCCTGCCCACTCTTCTGTCTTCTCTTTGCAGCGGGTCCACATCCCCTCGGGACCCGGAAAAAGAGGCGGTGCTGCTGGTGGGCCACGGCACGGGCCACCCTGCCGATGCTCTCTATTCGCTGATGGCTCAGGTGCTGAAAAGAGAGCACAATAATGTCTTCCTGGGCACGATCGAGGGCCTTTCCGGCCTTGCCGAGCTTTTGCCCGAGTTGAAGGGCTGCGGGGTGAGAGTTGTGCAGCTCTTGCTTTTTTTGCTTGTGGCGGGAGGACACGCAGAAAACGATATCTTCGGCCAGAGCCCTGCGTCCTGGAAGAGCACCCTGGAGAGAGAGGGCTATGAAGTTATGGCTGATCGGCGCGGACTGGGCCAGAGACCGGAGATCGTCTCCCTATTCCTGGAGCACACCGGAAATGCCCTGGAAAAGATGAAAAATAGGTAGCCTGCTAAGTAAAGAGTGCCTTTTAGACAGTTGAAGGTTGAAACTTTTTAACCAATATGTATATATATCAGTGCCGGCATGTAGAGAAGGTTGCAATGGCATCGATCCAAGGAACATTTCTTGAGATGTTTTTGTGGCATAAGTCGATTCTTTGAGTCGATAAAACGGTAAGTGAGTTAAAATGGAAAGATATGGAAGCGGCAGCAGAGGCGGCTTTAGC
>JAPKYA010000074.1 GCA_026394565.1 Methanothrix sp. | reverse complement strand
AATTGTGCTTCTTGTAGCTTGTTTGGGTATAGCCGAAACTTGTAGGCCGTTTTCATGTTAACTTAATATGGCAGATCCATGCTATATTAAGTCAATTAGTGCGCAGCGAAAGTAATCATGACAGGGGTACGATTCATCCCCCGCCTGAAGTCTGGGGTCTTCTCTACTCATGTACCCCGACGAGATAAAGCTGAAGGGACTGTCTTGAAATCAATTCACATTTGCTTTTTCATTTGCTTATTCATTGTGAGCAGCTCCAGCTTTTGCCAGGATGCGTCCAGATACTATGATAATCTGGCAGGCAAGCTTGTTTCTGTTGGAAACCTGAGCGAGGCCAGGGACCTCTTTAATAAGTCATTGGATCAAAATTCTTCAAATGTAGATGCCTGGACCCATAAAGGAAATGCTGAAAAAGCCCTGAGGGATTATAACGCCTCCATCCGCTCATTTAATCGAGCGACCGGCCTGGACGGTAAAAATGCTCTCGCCTGGTCGGGACTGGCTGACACATATTCTCTAAAGAAGGACTATGCCAATGCCACGGCAGCGGCAACACAGCTCACCAGGCTTGATCCCAAGAACAAGGCTTACTGGCTCAAAAAAGGGACACTGCAACAGATGCAGGGATATTTTGAAAATGCTACATTGGATCTGGACCGGGCCATAGCAATCGATGCAAAATACAAGGACGCCCTTTACAGAAAAGCGCTATCAAAGCTTTCTGCCAACGAGACCGATCAAGCCATTGAACTGCTTGATCAGGTCATTGCCCTTGATGGCAAGTACAAGCAGGCCTATAATGCCAAAGGCCAGGCCCTGGAAATGCAGGGAGATTATAAGAGAGCAATTGCGGCTTATGATAGGGCTCTTCAGATAGATGCAAAATGGTCGGTGGCCCTGACCAATAAAATGCACGCCTTGCTGGCAACTGGCAGACAAAAAGAGGCGGTAGATATTCTTTTGAGGATATAAGATGAATGCTATTCTTGGCTATGCATCGATCGTACTGCTCATAATAGCTCTGGCCGGCCCGGCCTTCGGTAAAACAGGAGAGATAACAAGCACAGAAGAGTTGCTGCAAAACCTCTCCCATAAAGATGCCAAGATCAGAGGCGAGGCCGCCTGGGCTTTGGGAAAAAGTGGTGAGGAGAGGGCGGTAGATCCATTGATAAAGGCTCTGCAGGACAACAATAGCAATGTGCGGGAGTGGGCGGTTCTAGCCCTGGTGAAGATAGGTAGGCCCTCCACTACGCCTTTGACGGCAGCTTTGCACAGCAATAACGACTCGGTCAAGTGGCAAGCGGCGGCAGCGCTGGGACTGATCAATGATTCCAATGCCACAGAGACGCTTTCCAATGCCTTGCAGAGCAATAACAGCACAGTTCGCTATTGGGCGGCAGCGGCTCTGGGACAGATCAGAGACAACAGATCCGGACCCCGAGATGCTCTTGTCTCCGCACTGGGAGACGGCAATGAGACAGTCAGAGAAGAGGCAGGCTGGGCTCTGAGATCCACTGAGGGGGCAGGGGCTGCAGAGCTGCTCATAAAACTCTTGAAGGACGACGACCCAAACAGGCGCATGGGGGCGGCGCAGTCGCTGGGCGATCCGGCAGATGTACAGGCCGCCAAACCCTTGATAGAGACACTGCAGGACAGGGAGCCGGGTGTGCGCTTCGTGGCGGCAGCTGCCCTGGGGCGAATGGGCGACAGCCAGGCGATAGTGCCATTGATTGGAATTCTGGGTGATTCCGAGGAACAAGTTCGAAGGGAGGCCATAAGAGCCCTGACAGCCATTGGCAGGCAGGCGACGGAGCCGTTGATCTTGGCCCTGAATGAATCGGATAATATTACCCAGGAGGCAGCGGCAGATGCACTGGGACAAATAGGCGAGGAGAGGAGCGTAGAGCCGCTCATTTGGGCCTTCAAGAATGGCGACCGCCGGGTCCGGCATGCTGTTGTGATAGCACTGGCCGGGATCAACAGGAGCCTTGCCGTGACGCCTTTCATCCAGCTTTTGGGCGACTCCAATGTAGAGAGCGATCGACGAGCCGATGCGGCCTTTGCTCTGGGAGAGATGGATGATGAAAGAGCGAAAATGTCCTTGATCAAGGCCATGTCCAATGACAACGATAGCAACGTGCGCATAAGCGCCGCCCGGGCCTTGAAGAACATCGGCAACACCACCGTACCGGAGTATTCGATATGATATTCATGGGCATATTTGCCATGGAAAAAACTAATTTGGAGGAATAGTCTTGAAAATATTCGGCATACTAGTATGCGTTTTTCTATTAACTGCCATATGCATGGCAGAAGAGACGGAATATTTCGACTGGAAGGGGAGCAAACTTTATGCCTCCAAGAATTACACGGATGCACTGACCTATTTCGAAAAGGCCCTCAGCCAGGACCCGAGCTACATTGACGGCTGGATTCATAAGGGAGACACACAGAGAGTCCTCAAAGACTACAATGGATCTCTTGCCTCCTACAATGCAGCTTTGCAGATAGATAGCAAAAAGGCGGCCGCCTGGTCGGGTATCACTGAGGACTATACGGCCATGAAAGACCTCGCCAATGCCTCTATTGCCGCAGCCAAGGTTACAGAGATTGATAATAGCAAAGGAAACTGGCTGCGAGAAGGAAATCTGCTACAGATGCAGGGGATGTACAAAGAGGCCTCTGTGAAGTACGACGGAGCTATAGCCCTAGATCCCAAGTATAAAGACGCTCTTTACAAGAAGGCGGTGACATTGATGGTTCTGAACAGCCTAAGCGAGGCTGTGCAGCTCCTGGATCAGACAATAGAAATCGACCCTAATTTCAAGCAGGCTTACATGGCCAAGGGAGTGGCTCTGGAGGCCAATGGAAAGTACCTGGAGGCCCAGCAGGCCTACGACAAGGCTCTGGAGATTGATCCCGCCTATGCCCAGGCGCTGAGCAATAAGATGCATGTACTGCTGGCATTGAGGAAACCGGAAGAAGCTATGCAGATATTCGTGAAGCTCTGAGCCTCTTTCCAGGGCTCAGATCTTTTTTATCCCAACATAAATTATAAATCATCAAAGAAGCCATAGGCGTTTAAGATGAAGGTTCAATTATTTATTTTTAGCGAGGTATTCCATAATGATGAAGGCATTGGTGACGGGCGGAGCGGGCTTTATCGGCTCCAACTTAGTTGAGGCAATCGTTGATGAGTACGAGGTAACGGTTCTGGATAACTTTCATACGGGAAGCATGAGCAACCTGGATCTCGTCCGCAAAGACGTATTTGTGATCAAGGGCTCCTGCAACGACTGCCTGGCCTTTAACCTGAGCCCTGATGTGATCTATCACCTGGGCATACCATCCTCTTCGCCCATGTACAAGAGCAATCCGCTGCTCGTAGGCGAAGCCATCAACGGCATGATCGCCATAATGGAGCTGGCCAAAAGAAGCGGCACCAGCAAGGTAGTTTTCGCCTCATCCTCATCGCTTTACAACGGCATTCCCACGCCGCACAGGGAGGACGCAGCCATCCTGGTCACCGATTATTACACCGAGGCCAGGCTGGCCATTGAGCGGATAGCGGAGCTGTATAACAAGCTCTACGGCATCGACTATGCAGCTCTTCGCTTCTTCTCAGTCTACGGGCCGCATGAAAGGGCCAAGGCATCCTATGCCAATATGATCACGCAGTTCCTGTGGACCATGCAGGTGGGGCAGGCCCCGGTGGTCTATGGGGATGGGACGCAGACGCGCGATTTTACCTTCGTTAGAGATGTAACAGAGGCTATGGTCATGGCCGCTAAGAGGGGGACGGGAGTGTTCAATCTGGGCACGGGAAAGTCCTTCAGCTTTAACTACGTGGTCGATCTGCTTAATGAGAAGCTGGGGACGAGCTTCAAGCCTGAATATAAGGAAAACCCCATCAGAAATTATGTAAAGGACACCCAGGCGGACACAAGCAAGATGAAGGCGCTGGGGTTTGAGGTCAAGTGGTCGCTGGAAGAGGGGATAGAGCAGACCATGAGTCATGAATGAGGAGCAGCGATGATAGGCTGGCGATATTGCTAAATATTAATCAAAACCTCTTAGCGATAAAGGATGATCAAATAATGATCCGATTAACAGCCTACATATCGGGCAGAGTTCAAAGGACCGGCTACCGAGCTAAGGTAGTCTCCCTGGCGAAGGAAATGGGTTTAGTGGGCTTTGTCCAGAACCGTCCCGAAGGCCTGGTACTGGTGATCGCTGAGGGGGAGAATAAGGATGATCTGGAGAGGCTCGCCTCTGCCATTAAGATCAAGAATGCCCTCATCGATGTGGAGAGCATCAGTGCTGAATACTCTCATGGGTCAGGAGAGTACTCAATCTTTCGGAAGATCACAGGTCCCGAGGAAGTCGGAGAGCGTCTTGATGACGGCATCGAGATACTGAAGGAACTGGTTGTCGGCGTCAACAAACTGGTTGTAGGTGTTAACAACCTAAATATCGTGGTTAATAACGTGGATGTCGGTGTTAAAAAACTGGATGCAGGCATTAATAACATCGATGTAGGCGTTAAGAAACTGGATGCAGGCATTAATAACATCGATGCAGGCATTAAAAAACTGGATACTGGTCTTAACAACCTCACCACCATCACAAAGGATGGCTTTGGGAATCTCAACGGCAAGATGGATCGGATGCTCGAAAAGCAGGACGAGACCATCGAGGAGATTCGTGGTCTGCGAGAGGATACGATGAGGCGCAGCGACCCGAGACTGTCCAGGATAGAGAAGGATATTCGCTTGATAAAAAGCAAGGTGGGAATCAGGTAATATATTGTCGTAGTTATTGAACGTGATTGCTTTCGCTCTTTTTCCGGATTGCCGCGAGTCGGCCTGCGGGCCTCCCGCGGGGTGCCTGGGGCGTCGCTCAAGGCCGCGACCGGCCAAGGCCGTCGACCGTTCTTTGTTACAAGATCTATGGTTTAATTCCGTAAACCACTAGGATTTCGCCCATCGTTAACATGCCCAGCTTAATAGAAAGCGCATGCGTGAGAGAGAAAGATACGATGCATCCCAAGCCGCCGAGGATATCGCCTGAGGCGGGACAAAAGCTTTTTAAATATCTACTGAATTAAGAAAGTAGGTAAGAAAGACGTTGCTTGTTGACGGCTATGTCGGTCATCATCTGAATTGAGGTTATGATAAGAGGAGATGACTGGATAGCCGAGGCTATAGATGTTCCTTTTTGATATAATACATGAGCCCGAGAGATTTACCCCTGGTGTTTACGACTTCACCACAAAGGCACAAAGCTCACAAAGAACGCACAAAGACGATTTACTATTACGAGGAGTTGAACTAGTCTAATGAAAGTTGTCGTGACAGGCGGTGCAGGCTTCATCGGCTCAAATTTGGCCGAGGAGCTCTTGAAGAAGCACGAGGTAACAGTAATCGATAATCTATCCACGGGACGGATAGAGAACCTCGATTGGATCATAGACAAGATCAACTTCATTGAAGGCAGCATCACCGACCTGGAACTCTTAAAAGTTGCATTTTCAGGCTCGGATACCGTCTTTCACCAGGCAGCCATACCCTCAGTGCAGCGATCTGTGGATAATCCCATTGCCTCAAATGAGGCCAACGTCGAGGGGACCCTCAAGGTGCTCGTGGCCGCCAGAGATTGCGGTGTGCGCAAAGTTGTTTATGCCTCATCTTCCTCGGCCTACGGAGACACGCCGACCCTGCCAAAGTATGAGGATATGAAACCCAATCCCATGTCTCCCTACGCCATCTCCAAGCTGGCTGGAGAGTATTATTGCAGAGTCTTCTCTGAAGTCTACGGCCTGAAGACTGCAAGTCTTCGGTATTTCAATGTTTACGGGCCGAGGCAAAATCCCAATTCGCAGTATGCTGCGGTGATACCCAGATTCATCACCAGGGTTCTGGCCCATGAGCCGCCCGTGATTTATGGGGACGGGAAGCAGACGCGGGATTTCACCTTCGTGAAAGATGTGGTGAAAGCCAATATCCTGGCCATGCAAAGCCCTGCGGAAGGCGTCTTCAATATAGCCTGCGAGAAGCGTGTGAGCTTGAATGAGCTGGCAGGCAAGATCATGGAGATCACCGGCATCAGGATCGATCCGATTTATGATGAGCCAAGGCAGGGAGATGTCAGAGACTCTCTGGCCGACATCACTGAAGCGAGAAGGGAGATGGGATACGAGCCCGACTTCGACCTGGATTCGGGATTGGATGGGACGATAAAATGGTTTAGGAAGAACTATGGCAAGGCCGACTAAGCTTGGATTGGTATTTGAGGGTGCTGAGGCAGAAGAATTCCTCCAGAACGAAAATGGCTCAGTATTTACCTCTGAGCAGTTAGCTTTTTTCAGGAAAGCGAAGAGGATTTACAGGGCTAAATCGAAATAAATTCTGATGACAGGAATCCCTCCATGATTTAGTTATCGCTAACATGCCCACCTTAATAGAGAGCGCATCTATCGCCACCGGCTCGTGAATGCCGCCTTCTGCGAGAGCTGGGAGTTGCTGATGCCGGAGACGGAAGCGCTGGCGTGAGGACGGTGAGCACGGGGGAGTGCTCCGTGTGTTCATTGGAGAATGCATCCAGTATCCTTATTAAGCTTAAGGCAATTTAATATCATGATGAGTGCCATATCGGCAGATGATGCCGTCCTTATTGTCCGAAGGTCCCTGCAAAGAGAGATCGGCCTACTGGAAACGAAAAAAAGGCTGACACAAAAGGAGATCGAAGAATTCGAGCGCAAATACGGCAAAACTTCTGCAGAGTTCATGAGTGAGTTTGGGCAGGGGGAGCTTGGCGATTCACAGGATTGTTTCGAGTGGTGGGGACTCCTGCAGGGAATGAGAGCAATTAAAGAAGAAATAAAAAAAGCAAAAGCGGTGCTCTCCTCTTGATCTCCGGATACTTCAGAGAAGTTGAACTACGACTAAAAAATACAGAGATAATAGCTGAAAAAAGCGTCGATCGGATAAGGAAGGCAATATGGTCTTTAGATATGATAATGCGCCCCACCACAAAGCTGTTTTAACTTTTCCATATCACAAACATCTCCCTGATAATGTCGCGGGATCGGATGATAAAGGCATTATGGATGTTTTGGATGAAATAGAGATATTGATGAGTAATGCCATAACCGCAAATAGAAAACTCTAAAGCTCTTGCAGTTGATTTATTGGAACTAGTAGTAAGCGCTTACTGCACTTCAAGAGCGAACAAATATATAAGGAGAAATGAATGAAAATCTCGTATGATCTCAATTATGATGTTATGTATCTGAAGTTCTGCGACGGAAAGATAGTTGATACAGTCGAAGTAGAGGCCAATATTCTGATCGACTGCGGGCCACAAGGGGAGATCATGGGGATCGAGATCATCGACGCATCAACTTAAAAAGCCCAGCCTATTGCTTCCAGGATAGTAGTAGTTATTCGTCCATTCGTCCTCTGTGCGCTTCTAGCGACTCTGTGGTTCTATTTCCATAAAACACCAGGGTTCAGTTATCGTTAAGACATGATGGAATCTATGAACGTTTGCTGAAATTAGGTGAAAAAGATCAATAAATGTTAAATCCCATAAAGGACCATAGGATTATAGTATGTTTGCAGAATACATTAAAGCTGTCTTAGAACGGGCTGAATATGAGATCATGGAAGATGATGAGCCTGAGCCTTACTACGCCCATGTGCCCGAGCTTCCCGGTGTGTGGGCAACAGGTAAGACCTTTGAGGATTGCCGCAATGAGCTTATTTCTGTTATAGAGGGATGGATCGCTTTGAGGCTGAGGTTAGGTGATCCAATACCCACTATCGGCAGCCATACGATAACTGCATCTTCGGAGCCTGTGGGCGTTGTCTAATAGACTTACTCCTGTTTCAAGGAGAGAGTTGATCCGGCGATTAAACTGCCTGGACTTCGAAGGGCCATATCCCGGTGGCGACCATGAATACATGACGAGGAGCGGCATCTATGTAAGAATTCCAAACCCCCATCATGGTGAGGATATAAGTAACAGGCTCCTTTCGAGAATTTTGCGTGATGGGAGAATAAGCCGCGAAGATTGGCTCTCTGTAGTGTGAACTCCTATATGGATGTCATCATTAAGAACGGGCTGACCGAGAGAGTGGAAGGCGAGCATGTCCGGCATAGGGCCCGGGCCCAAGGGGGCGAGACTGCTGCGACCGCACCTTCGGGAGCTGGGATCGGTACGCGGGACAATGGGGGAGTGGGATTTACAAAGAATAGGAATTATTAATGAAAAGGTCTATAGGTAAAGAACGAGTAAAACTATATGGTGGTCAACGATGGGCGAGATAAAAGTGGATGTGCCCGAGGGCCTGCCTTTGAATGGTCTGAGGAATAAAATCATTGAGCTGATCAAAGAAGAAGAGGAAAAGTTGACCTCGCTTGATAGATCAAGAGAGATGAATAAATTAATAGAAGCAAAAGAGCCGCTGCAAAAAGAGCAGAGAAAGAAGATCCTCGATAAGTATTATGGGATCATCAAGCTTGACAGAATTGTAAGCATAGAAGAGATCCTGGAGCGGGGGGAAGATAGCTGGCGGTACTGATCGATACTAATATTATCATCGCTTTCTTATTCCAAATGGATAAATCAGCAAGGGCAAGAGAGATCCTTGAAACATCGAACGAATCAATCATTACCATAAATGTATTGGAAGAAGCAGTATAGCTAAAATCATTCCTAACAGAATACAGAATTGAGATTTTGTCAATCCCCGAGGATCCGGATCTCCTTTTGGAATCAGTTGCCACTTACAGATTGCTTCCCAATGACGCCTCAATCGTTGCTGCCTGCCGATATTACGGGATAAAGAAGATAGCCACCTTTGATAGTGATTTTAATAGAGTTGAGTTCCTAAATGTAATTGGATTTGAACGGAATTAATTTGAAGAGACAGATGCCACTGTCATTGATTGCGATGCATCCCAAGCCGCCGAGGATCTCGCCCGAGGCGGGACGAAAGCTTTTTAAATCACTACCGAAATTAAGAAAGTAGGTAAGAAAGCCGTTGCTTGTTGACGGCTATGTCGGTCATCATCTGAATTGAGGTTATGATAAGAGGGGATGACTGGATAGCCGGGGCTTTAGAGGTTCTTTTTTATATAATTATTATCATTATCAATGACCAAGACAACGAGTCTGAGCATATGGGTTTACGATCTTCACCACAAAGGCACAA
>JAPKYA010000012.1 GCA_026394565.1 Methanothrix sp. | reverse complement strand
TGTCCCCGAGGTATCCCGTTCCAGAGTCCGGCGGAGTTACAACTGGGACCAGATTATTTTCGCTGTTATTTGCGACCAGAACGTCTGGAATAGGCATTCTTTCAAAAGTTTCTTGCTTGCTATGCGCTGCAATTCCGTCAGCAAACCCTACCGCCAATAGCAGCAGTATTGCCGCTATTGCCAATATTCCAATTTTTTTATACATTTTTCTTACCTTCGGTTACATATATCATTATCTTTCATGATGATAAAAAGGAGACGGTCGGAGATCGGCTTCGATAGCGCCATCGAGAATGAATTTTATCAGCTTGGCTTCAAGGGTTGGACAGTTCAAAGAGAGCCAGCAGTATTGAAAGCGGGCCAGTATGCCTTCATTCCAGACTTTTCCCTGGAGCGAAATGGCACCAGGATATACGTCGAGATCATCGGCTTTTGGACTCCTGAATATCTAAAGCATAAGATTGAGAAGCTGAATTTGCTGCAGGAAAAGGATAGCATGATCCTGCTTGTGAACAGAAGCCTGGCATGCACGGGCTCAGAATTCCAGGCGGAGAACCTCCTTTTTTATGATAAAAAAATTCCGCATCTGGAGATAATCAAGATTCTCCGGAGATATGAGGAAAAGCGGCAATCGGATGAGATTGCAAAGCTGAAGGGCACGGAAATTTCATTTGACAGCGATCTAAATGTTATCAACCTGGATGAGACCGCTAAGCGATACGGCGTAAGTCTTGAGGCTCTAAAAGAAGTGGTCAAAGGCCAGAATACGCCCGGCTATTCACTTTTGGGCGACCAGCTTGTAAGCAAGCAGGTCCTGGAAACGATCCAGGACGAATTGATAGGCGTGAAGAAGCACGATGATTCCCTCAAGATTTTTGAGAGATATGGAATAAAAGCTTATAGCCAGGCGCTCAGCATGCTCGGGTATAGGGCGAAATGGAGCGGACTAGACCCGGAAAATGCGGAAATTGTTAAGATATGAGTTGATTTCTGGCGGCAGGACAGAAAAAAAGGAAGGCTAAATTCATGAGGATGATAGAGATCGACGTTATAGGAAAAGGAAAGGCCCTGGCAAAGCTGGACGATCGCAATTCCAAGATCAGAGATTCATTTTTTCGGGCACTTCCCATCGAAGGCATAGCCAACCTTTGGGGCGAGGAAGTCTACTTCGATGTGCCTCTGCAGATGGAAAATGAAAATCCATCGCCCTCCGCAATTGCGGGCGATATCTGCTATTGGTCGCAGGGCCCGGCCTTTTGCATCTTCTTCGGCAAGACGCAGCCCTACTCGGCTGTGAACCACATCGGGAAGGTTACAGAGGGGCTGGAGATCTTCAAGAGCGTGGCAGCCGGAGACCGGGTAGTTCTGTGCAGAAGATGAGATCTCGCCATTTTTTTGTGAGTTCTTTGTGCGCTTTGTGATCTTTATGGTGAAATAAATAAGCACATGGTTTAAAATTGGATACTACTATCAACTATAAAGCACACAAAGCTCACAAAGTACGCACAAAGACGATCCAATAGGCCTTGAAATCCGGAAATAACATCTATTGTCTGCTGCTGCCGCACAATACAAGGAAGATCCGGAAAAGAGCCGGCCAACAAGAGCCGGGCGCTGCAGCCCTCCGGGCGGGCTCGCGCGCGTGGGCGAGGGGGAGCAGCAAAAGGGGAAGTCGCTCGATTTCGCCCCGGCGAATGCTCCCTCAGCGAGGGCGATCGATCCTGTAACCTTTAAATATTGGAAGTGGAAATGGCTAAAGGCACATCATATTATCAAGGGCATGAGCGGCTGTGGTCCAGCGGTTATGACATAGGCTTCCCAAGCCTGTAACCCGGGTTCGAATCCCGGCAGCCGCACGTTTTCTTATCCGTAGATAAAAAGAACTACTTTAAGCGCAATATATCTTATCCATGAGCGGTGACGACGAGGATCTATCAGCATTCTTGAAAGGCTTCGGTTTCGATGAGGAAGAGCTGAATGCTGTTTCAGATGAACTCGATTCCTTCAGGATGATTCCGGGCACCACCATTGAGCGGTACATGAACCGTGTCATCAACACCATCGAAGAAGAGGATCGACACGCCTTCCTGAAGGGCATATTGGTGGGTGTAGCCATCAGAAAGGCTGTGGAAGCCCTGGAACAGCCGGATCTAACTGAGGAAGAGGCGCGAATCAACCGGGAAATCGAGAAGCTTGGGTTTCGCGGATAGATTCGCAATTAGGAGATCAGAAATGTATAAGGCAATAGCACCTAAAGAAGGTTGCTGCGTATAAGCAAACAGAGGTGAAGCATTATTGAGTCGCATAGATTGAATATGCTAAGAAGGCAGGTGATCATTAGATTCGGATTAGCAGCCTTTATGATACCCGTTATCCTTTTTGCTTTAGCCGGTACTCTTCACTACTGGCAGGGATGGCTCTATTGGGTAGTTCTTCTCATGCCAATGCTTTATGCAGTTAGCTATTTCCTAAAAACCGATCCAGAGCTGCTGGAACGACGGATGAAGTTTCAAGAGAAAGAACCGGAACAAAGAACTATCATCCTTCTGGGCAATGCCGTCTTCATTGCAGGATTTCTAGCCATTGCAATTGATTTGAGGCTGCATGGTTTGAATCAAGTATCGTCCTCGATGGTACTCGCGGCTGACGCGGGTGTGCTCCTTGGCTACGGTCTCATTCTCTGGGTCTTTAAAGGGAACAGCTACGCATCTCGCACGATAGAGGTAGTGGAAGGTCAAAAGGTCATCACTGCAGGTCCGTATTCCATCATCCGCCACCCTATGTACCTGGGTTTCTTGGTCATGTATCTGCTCACGCCGATAGCACTTGGATCCTGGTGGGCAGTGCCTTTCTTCTCCTTGTATATTCCGCTCCTGGTGTGGCGGATTTATGGCGAAGAGAAGGTGTTGTTGAGGGACTTGTCCGGCTACTATGAATATTGCCAAGAAAGGCGTTACCGTTTGCTGCCCTTAGTCTGGTAATTCAAGCCCCACCTAAAAAACCAGTGCACGCCTACGACCGTGCCCGTAACTATGACCTCGGCTTTGGGAGGCAATTGCTCCGTCGTCTAAGTTCGGGTCACGGCGCATATTAGGCCAAAATTTAAAGCTACTGCTGATTGGTGACTATCTTGATGTGGTTGGCGGCAGAAACCGGTCCGAAAGCCATGGCCACCCTATTGCCTACCTTGATACGATCCATATTAACTTTGGTGCAGCGATCAAGGCAAGAGGTTTTGCAGGGACTACAATTTCCTGAATGCCGATTCTTTTTGATCTCCAGGTTGTTGGCAGCAGTGGCAATGGGAGTCTTTTGCCGACTGCTTCCAAAGGCCCAAGCTCTGTCATTTCCGACTGATAGAGTATCGATATTAGTATCCTGACCGGCAGGGAACTTGAAAGCTGATCCTTCCGTCTCAAAAATACCGGTTCCAATAATATCTAAATCCCCGTCGCTAACCATCCCATAATCCTGCGCAGTTATAGGAAAAGACAGAACGGCCATAACCAATACCGATAAAACATCTATTTTTTTGATAGTCTCACCCCATACATCATATAATGCTAACTAATAGTGGAAGCAACGCTATTTATATTTTTTGGTAGTACATACTAGCAAAGCTATTTTTCATGCAAGATATATTTTTTAAATATATTTTATAAAAAAATTGCATACTCTGGCATTCTAATTCTCAGCAAATCGCCAAAAAAAGAATTTTTCCATTTCGTTCGCCACAGAGCATGTCACGGCCGTTAAGCCCGCTAGAAACCGAAGGACAGCCGTGAGATGAAATCAGGCGGATCTTCTTGGAGATGATGGGTGGTTACAGGAGCGATACAGACATGGATAGTTGTGTCGCCTATAGTCTCACCTCATAAATATAATGGGAGTTATTACTATTTTAACTTATTCCAGAAATTTCGAGCAATCAGTCCTGACAACCGACAGCCTTCCTCAAAACACCAGCCACTGCACGCCCACCACCGTAGCCGTGACTATGACTCCGGCGAGGAGAACGCCTGCCGCGATAGCCGCGAACGCCGGCCAGAAACGAAATCCGAGCAAGAAGGCAACGGCACAGCCCGTCCAGGCTCCGGTCATGGGCAGAGGTATGGCCACAAAGATGGCCAGGGCCGTCAGCCCGAAGTTCTCATGCTCCTGAATGTATTTCCTGCGGGTACGGGCAAAAAGCCAGGAAAAGAACCTATCGCCCCAGCTAAAACGCCTCATGTAATCGGAGACAGGCCCCAGAAAGAGGAGCAGGGGAATTATGGGCAGAAGGTTGCCGAAGACGGATAAGAGATAGGCCTGCCAGGGCGTGTATCCGTAGACACCTATGGCCAGCGGTATGGCACCACGAACCTCGGAGACGGGAAGAGCCGCAGCCACCAGCGTTATCAGCCAGGCCGGGAGAATTAAGACCATTTAATTTTTACTCACCTACAGTGCCTTTGATCTCCACCTTGAAGACCGCCTCCTGAGAAGGAGAAGAAACGGAGATAGTCAAATCCACGGGGATCTTCCCGAGAGCTATGGACAGGGGTGCACCGGAATTGGCGACATCCACCTTGATCCCCTGGGACAATTTTGTGAAAACACCGATAAGAGCGCCGAAATCAATGGTCTTTGCCACCAATTCTAAATCCGGAATTATGGTGATGGGTGCAACCTCTATGGGCCCCACGGCAATGGGACTCCTGGAATCGCCGGATATCCGTGCAGATATGGGACTGCCCTCTTCCCCGGAGACCTGGACGCTCAAAGCCCCATCCTTTCCCGTTCCTTTCACGTCTGCATCTACTTTGAAGGTCACCATGATATCATCGTAAAGCCTTAGGATTTTCTGGGATATAAAGATGGCAGAGGATCGAGCTTGTCTGCAATGGCTAACATGATAAATAAAATATAATTTGAAATATTAGCAGCGAAAGGCTGATATCTTCAGGGACGACATTACACTCCGATGCTTGAAGTAGGATATCTGCATATCGATAATCCCATTGCCGTTATTTCTTCACATAACAAGCCCGACTTTAACAATGCAGCGGGCTTGCTCTTGCTGGATGACTTCGATCTGGATGAGGTCCCTCTCGATGAGATGCAGGCCAGTTTAGAAAAAATCAGCGAAAAATCCAGGAAAGAAAAAGGTGCCTTTGGACTGTCCGCCACCTGTTCTCGCGATGAGCCCCTTTTGGAGGCAGCCCGGCTCGCGAGCCGAAATCTCTGCCTGCTCGACCTCCGGCTTTCCAAGATTCGCGACCCAATCCGTCTTCTGGAGCTCATTCCCCGCCTAAAGCGCTGCGGCGTCACCCTCTCCCTGAGGATAAGGCCGGAAGACCTATCCAATGCTCTTTTAGAAAAGCTCAATGAGAGCGAGCTGGACATAATTCACCTCGACCTGCGCGGCCTGAACGGAGCCGGACCAAAAATGGTCAAGAAGGCAAAGGACAGCAGAGGTCCGGTCATCATGGCCCTGGCCGATATCGGCGAGTTTGAAGATGCCAGGAATCTGCTGGCCATGGGTGCGGATGTAGTATCTTTGCGGGGGGCGGACCCCGAGTTTGCACAGTGGCTCTCCGGGGCATTGCAGGAGTACGACTCTTTGAGCGGCTGGTGCAATGCACCCAAGCACATCTGCGCGGGCGGCGACCTGCGCGGCCTGGCCTTCTGCTGCCCTCCCGTCAAGAACTGCCCGGTCCTGGGCGCTCTGAAAAGGGCAGGAATGACGCCGGAGGAGTTTGTGCAAAAGAAGCTCTCCTTTGCCAAGGGCACACCCCTGGAGAAGGGCGATGGAACCTGCTTTGGCAGCCTTGTCTGGTGCTGCAAAATAAGCAAGCAGTGCTATCTTCGAGATGCAGCATTGTCCAGAATCGGGCTTTCGGCAAAGGAGTACATGGAACTGAAAAAGAAGCTGGCAAAAGAGCTTCTTTCCTAATCCTGCTGATAAGACATGAGTCCTGATCGCGTGGCCCAGTGCGCAGTGCTGGCTATGCTCTTTGAGCTTTCCTCCAGTCCCAAGCCCGGCAATGTGGATCGCTGCCACGACTTTTCCGATATCGGCTTTCATCACTTCCTGACAAGCGCCGTTTCCGCTTACCCCGTCTTTCGCAAAGCCGCCCTTGGCAAAGGAAGCGCGGGCTCGCTTATTCTAGAGGGGATAGAAGCCTGGCAGACCTGGAATTTAAGCAGCAACACTCACTTCGGCTCTCTGGTTCTCATGATTCCCATAGCGATCGCTGCCGCAAAGACCGGCGAATTGCAGGCGGAGCTAAAAGATGTTCTGGAGAAGACCACCGTAATCGATGCCATCGACTTTTACAGCGCCTTCGAGAAGGCCAAAGCCAGAGTTGCCGAGGTGGACAATTTCAGCTTGAAAGATAAGAACTCGCGAAAAGCCGTTCGCGACAGCGGCAAGACTCTGCTGGAGCTGATGAGGCTCTCCTCTAATCATGACATTGTGGCTCGCGAATGGTCCACCAACTATGAGCGCTCATTTCTGCTCGCAGATAGATTGGCCGAGCAGACCAAAAGATGGGGCCTGAACGACGGCGTGGTCAGAACCTTCCTGGAGGCGCTGGCAGAGGTGCCCGACAGCCTGATTTGCGCCAAATTTGGGGGGGAGTTGGCCCATCAGGTCTCGTGCCGGGCTGGCGATGCGCTCCTGGATGACACCCTTGGCAAGGCTCATCAGCTTGACCGCGATCTTCTGGCGCAGGACATCAATCCCGGGTCCACGGCCGACCTGATTGCAGCATCTTTATTTATCTCCCTTCTGAGGGATTTGAGGTTTTAATAATGTTTTATGGAAATGACGCTTTAGATGAGCTGGGTATATTTGACGGCATAAACGAGGTAATCGCAACTACGGAGAGAGCAGGCAGAATCAATGCCGCACCTCTGGGCATCATCAGAGATGGAGAGAGCCTTTATGTGCGGCTTTTCTTGGGAACTCATACCTATGAAAACGTCCTGACTAAGGGATGGTTTGTGGCCAATATCAGCCATGACGCCTGGCTTTTCGCGGAGACGGCAATAGAAGACCTTGATCCGGAATATTTCACGCGTCGGGAAGAATTGCCCGTGCTGAAAGAGGCAGAAGCCTGGGGGCTCTTTAAATGCGAGGCTTTTGCCACGGATATCATCATCGCCAAGGTAGAGCTGGTTAAGGGCGAGGTTTTGCATAGAGACTTTCGCGCCTGCAACCGGGGTGCAAATCTTGTGATTGAAGCGGCGGTTGCCGCCACCAGGTATCTGGCTCTTCGCACCGATTCCTATTTCGAGGAGATGATGAAGATGCAAAGGATCATCAACCGCTGTGGCGGTCCCAGGGAGAGGGAGGCCATGGACCGGCTAATGGATAGGATCGATAGCTTCACTCATGTAAGATAGGTGATTCACAACGATGCTTGACCGTTTGCCTTCCGGCTGCCAGAGCCTGGATCTTCTCTTAGGCGGGGGATTTGAATCGGGCATAATAAGCCAGCTTTACGGTGAGTCGGGCACGGGAAAAAGCAACATAGTTATGCAACTGGCGGTCCAGGCCGTGGCTCGCGATCTACGCGTCATATTCATAGATACTGAGGGCTTTTCCGCGGAGAGGTTCAAACAGATCGCCGGTCCCGGTGCAGAAGAGATGGCCGCGAAGATCATGATCTTTGAGCCCATGAGCCTGGAGCAGCAGGCAATAGCCATTCGCGAGGCATCCAAGATCGCCGGCCGAGATTTAGGCCTGATAATTCTCGATTCGGCAACATCCCTTTATCGCGTGCTTCTGGAGGCGGAGGATAACCGTTCTATTCGCCGAACTTTAACCGTCCAGCTCTCCGAGCTGCAGGAAATTGCTCGCAAGCACAGGATTCCCGTAGTAATAACCAATCAGGTCTACACGGACATCGAGAACAAAGCGCTGCGGCCAATAGGGGGAACGGGCCTGGAGCACATTTGCAAGGCCATCATCTTTTTGGAGAAGAAAGGAGAGGGTTTGCGCAGCGCCCGGCTCATGAAGCACCGCTCTTCCCCGGAGGGAGGAACGGCGGATTTCCGGCTGACCGCTCGCGGCGTGGAGTAAAAAGAACCACAGATCTGTCCCAAAGACAAGAGTGCAGCCGAAGGCCAGGATATGACACGGGCGAGAGGCCGCCCTGGTGGCCTCGCTGGCCAAGCATGGCAAGGTGGGCATAATCAAGAATATGGCCGGCCATCCAATGGACCGGGGCGACACCAAGCGTCACTTCGATGCCGGGACGGATGTGGTTATTGGTCTGGGAGTGGCGCATCTTATGGTGAAGAGGGAGCGCGGGGGTCTGGACTTTGCGCTGGCCGAGCTTGAGGCAGAGGGGGTGGACCATGCCGTGGTGGAGGGCTTCAAGCACAACAGCCATCCAAAGATTGTTATGGGAGATATCGAGGCATACAGGGCGCAGAAATCGAGATAGCTTTTGTTTTGCTAATTTTTTTAAAAATGATTCTAACATTGTCTGTTAGGTGTGTAGGCAGAATATTTTTGGATGGGATAAATATATGTTGATACACGAAACTTATTTATAGTTAAGCTTGATATAAGAGATCCAAATTTGGTGACTGTGCTTTAGCCTTGGATTTGGAGGAAATAATGGCTACCGAGATCCCATCTCTATTTAAATTTGAGCATCTACTCGCCCATACGTTTCCGGGTTTTTTCTCTGCAATAACTCTTTTTATGCTTCTGGATATATGGAGCCCAGATGATCTTTCCTCGTTTGTGTTTGCCAAAGGAATTGAAGGTTTAATTTCTTTTTCTGGTTTTATATTATTGATAGGATCGATATTAGGTATAATTTTGGATGGAATTCATCATTCTATTATTGAAGACCGATTTTTTGACAAAACAACACGTTATTGTACAATAATGAATCTAAGGGATAAATGCTTCAGTATTGCCAAGCAGGATAATGCAACCCCCAAAAAATTAGCCCGCAGCTTTTTTTTTAAAAAATGCGGAGGCACAACTTTAAATCAATACCTCATTGAGGAAACTTACTGCTATTCCGAGTTTTATTCGAATACATTTATCTCTCTCTTGCCATTTAGTTTTGTCGTGCCGTTTTATATTTTTGAGACAATGAACATTCCCTGGCATTATGCTTTATTGATTTTTCTTTTATCTTTTTCTCTGGCATGGGTATGCCTCAATAGCAGTTATGTTGCGTATTTGAGATACAATGAATCGCTGTTCTCAGCCATACTGGGATATCTTGAGGTAATTCCAACCAAAAGCACGATTGAAAACACACACACTACAGTAATATATAAACCAAATGTAGAAAAATCAGACACGAGCGATACTTCAAAAGGTGGCAGCGGGAGTAGTACTCATTCCGAGAAAACTACAACAAATGGCAAACAAACGACACATACTACGAAGGAGACCAAAACCTACTAGGGCAGTTAATTTGGAGAAATAATCGTGTTCGCCGATGGAATCATTGTCGTTGGATTAATGGAGCTTCTATTTGCAATAATGTCTGCTGCAATCATCGGTATTAGAGATGCCTTGCCTGTTTTTATAGTTATAACATTTATTATATCAATTGGTCTTTATTTATCTGATTTAAAAAAACATATTCCCTTTATTGCTCCTGAGCTTAAGAGTATACATGGTTTTTTTTCAGTATTTATCTTTTTATCTTTATCATTTGCAATATTGTTGTCGATGTATCCTCCTATGAATCTATATATTGAACCTAAGACAATAGATGAAAACATTAGTTCTCCTTATTCCAATAGCAGTGATCTTTCAATTACAAATATGGGAGCAGATCTGAATGGAATCAATCTAACCATTACAGGGATCAATAATAATAGCAGAGTTAATTGGGTTTCCTTAGAACCGGATTTTGTCATTGAATTAAAAAAAGGCGAAATTAAGAAATTTAAAATTAGCTTTAATATTCCGACAAATTCATCACCAAATAAATATATCGGATCAATCTATATCGTAGCTAGGACTGACCACAAGGATTTCAGCGAATCAATACCGATAAACCTTAAAATAAAGAAATAAGAATGTGGTGTAAATTTTAATTTAGGTGAGATTTTTAGCAGGAGAAAACTTAAACAATAGGAACTACTAACACACTTCCTATTGGAGATGAATTCAAATGGCTGATTGCGAACTATGTACTCGTGCACGACCGCTGCTCTTTCCCATAAAGGCCCCCGTCCACAACCTCACCTACCCCGAGGGTGCATACAAGGGCGTATGCGACATCTGCCTGGAGCACCTGGAGAAGGGCTGGCAGGAGCGCTTCGGAGCTAAGCCGGAAGAGAAAAAATAATAATATAAAACATTTTTCACATAATCGCGCAGAGCTTGCGCCGTAGCCTTGGCTTCATCGCAGGGATAAGAGATCATGAGGATGCAAAAGGAAGAGAAGATAGTAGTAGTATTGCTCCTCATGGCCCTGGGATCTCTGGCCGTGGCATTCTGGGCCTTCGCTCCCGGAGAGGGTGATCTGGATAGTTCTTCTGATTCTTCACCCCAAAAGGACGCAGGCCTTACCGTGGAAGGACTGGTTTTGGAGATAAAGCCCACCAAGAGCGGCGGCAACCTGCTTCTCAAGCTGGGCTCGACATCGCTTCCGATTTTCATTCCGGCCAGAGCGGGCGCGAAGGAGCTTCAAGCTCGGATTCAAGCCGGAGACCGGGTAAAGATCAGAGGGACCATCTCGGCTTTTCAGAGCAACGAAGAGCTTGTGGTTTCCAGGCAGGCAGATGTCCAGGTGCTTTCCGCATGAAAAACGCAATGGAGGAAAGGAATTGAAAGCACTCGTCTTCGGCGGCACTGGCAGGATCGGCTCGGCTGTAGCCTGGGACCTGGCCCGCTACGGCGGAGCAGAGGCAGTGGGCATCGTGGGCAGAAGCTCTCCTTCCCTGGACAAGACCCTGAAATGGATCGGCAGCGAGAAGGTCGTTGCCCACGTCCTGGACATCGCCGACGCCAGAAAAGCGCGAGCGCTCATGCAGGAGTACGATGTGGGCATCATCACCCTGCCCGACCGAAAAGGCAGCTACAAAACCATTGAGACAGCCATTGGCACGGGCTTGAATGTGGTGGACATCCTGGAGGAGTACCACAGAAGGCCGGACCCTTACGAGACGGAAGGGCTGGAGGCCCAGGCGGGCATGAGCCTGGATGATTACGGCGAGTCCCTGCACAAGAGAGCACGCGACTGCGGCGTCACCCTGCTGGACGGCATGGGCTTTGCTCCGGGCCTGGCCAATGTGACTTTGGCTGAAGGAATTAGAAAGGTGCAGGCTACCTCGGCGGTGGCGCGCGTGGGCGGCATTCCCAGCCGGAAGGCGGCAGCACGCCATCCTCTGCAGTACATGATCACCTGGTCCTTCGAACATGTGCTGCGCGAGTACATGGTTAATGTCCGAACCATCCAGGACGGCAAGATCGCTGAGGTGAAAGCCACCTCCGAACGGGAGAGCTTTCGTTTTCAGGAGTGCGGGCAGGATGAAGAGCTGGAATGCGCCATCACTCCGGGCATGCCCAGCTTCCTTTATACCCGCAGCCGCCTGTTGAGCTTTTCGGAGAAGACAATTCGCTGGCCTGGCCACTGGCAGGCTATTGACACCCTCAAGGATTGCGGCCTTCTGGATATCGAGCCCCTGAACTTTGCCGGCGTTGCCGTCCGGCCTAGAGACATCTTTTTGTTGCTGATCGAGCCGCGGCTTCGACCTCTTCCGGGCGACGAGGACGTCTGCGTCATGTGGAACACTGCATGGGGAAAGGAAAAGCAGACGGACTGTTTCATGTGGACAGGTGCGGATAGTGCGAACGGCATCTCTGCCATGGCCAGGGTAACGGGCTCCTCTGCGGCGGTAGCGGCCAGGCTGCTGGCGAAGGGAGAGATCAAGGAAAAAGGCATCGTAGCCCCTGAAGACGCCATCAAAGATGATGCCTATCGCGTTTTCATGCAGGAGCTGGAGAGGAGAGGGATAATAGTAGCGGAAACAATAAAATGAAGATAATAACCCTGCTCACCGACTTCGGCTCCTTTTACCCCGCCCAGATGAAGGGCGTGATTCTCTCTAGGCTTGCGGATAAAGCAGGGGATATAACCTTCGTGGATATCGCCCACGACATCCCGCCCCAGGATGTGCGCGCCGGGGCTTTCGCCCTGCTGTCTTCCGCCCGCTACTTTCCCCCCGGCACCATTCACATCTGCGTGGTAGATCCAGGCGTGGGCACGGAGAGGCTGGGTTTGGTGGTGGAGAGCGGCGGGCAGATCTTCGTGGGACCGGACAACGGCCTGCTCCTGCCTGCGGCGAAAAGTCTGGGCACGCCTGGCAATCCACCCCAAGCCTACAAGATCGCTTCTTTTGAGGCTCAGGGCTTGGGCTCGGCCCAGCCCTCCAATACTTTCCACGGCCGGGACGTTTTCGCTCCGGTCGCCGCCCTGCTGGCCTCGGGCCAGAGCCCAGCGGGCATGGGCCCTCGGGTTCGGCCCAAAGACCTGAATTTCGGAGAGGCGAAGAAGACGGACAGGGGAGTCGAGGCCACTGTCATCTATGTGGACCGTTTCGGCAACCTCATACTGAATATGAGAAAGCTGCCGGCCTTCTCGGTGAGCCTGAAGGGGATAAAACTGAAAGCCTGTAGGACCTATGCCCAGGCGCGCAGGATCGAACCGCTTATAACCTTAGGAAGCCATGGCTTTGCAGAAATTGCGGTCAACCTGGGAAATGCCGCCGAGGCGTTCTGCCTCAAGGCCGGGGACCGCATCGAGCTGGAGGAGATCTGAGTTGTTCGGAATTGAGTTTGTGCCCGATGAATCGGTCTTGAAGATCGGCTATATGGCAAAGTTGGCAGAGGATGCCGGATTTCAAAATATATGGATCACAGATCATTATAATAATCGAGATGTTTGGACTACCCTGGCTGTGCTGTCGATGATGACCAATAAGATCTCGCTGGGAACGGGCGTCACCAATCCCTACACCAGGAATTCGGCCATCATCGCCTCGTCCATCGCCTCCATAAACGAGCTGTCCGGCGGGCGGGCCATCCTGGGCATCGGCCCGGGGGACAAAGCCACCTTCGAGAAGATGGGCATCGACTGGGACAAGCCCCTCACCCGCGTCAAGGAATCAGTCCAGGCCATCCGCGCTTTCCTGGCCCGGGAACAGGTAAACCAGGCCGGTTTCAAAGGCGCGCAGATGGCCTTTTCCGCCGGCAAAATCCCCATTTACATAGGCGCTCAGGGGCCGAAGATGCTGGAGCTGGCCGGAGCCATAGCGGACGGCGTGCTCATCAATGCCTCTCATCCCGAGGACTTCAAGTTCGCCGTGCCCATGATCAGGCAGGGAGCGGAGAAGGCAGGCCGAAAGCCGGAGGATGTGCAGGTCTGCGCCTATGCCAGCTTCAGCGCCGACAAAGACCCGGTCAAGGCCGTCAATGCCTCCAAGATTGTGGTGGCCTTTATCGTAGCCGGCTCGCCTGAGAACGTGTTGGAGAGGCACGCAATTGGCAAAGACGAGGCGTTGGCCATCTCCGAGGCCATTGCCAAATACGACTTCAAATCAGCCATGGCGGCAGTAACGACCAGGATGACAGAGGCCTTCTCCGTCTCCGGTGCGCCTGCAGACTGCCGGGCGCGGGTGGATGAGCTTCTCAAGACCGGCGTCACTCAGATTGTGGTGGGCTCGCCCATCGGCCCCAACAAGGAGAGCGCCATCAAGCTGATTGGAAAGCAGGTCATTGGGATTTGAAAATCATGCGCGCTCTCTACATCGGGCGCTTCCAGCCCTATCACCTGGGGCATCAGGCGGTCTTGGAGAAGATCGCAGAGGAGGTAGAGGAGATAGTAATAGTAATCGGCAGCGCCCAGGAGAGCCACACCCCCGAGAATCCCTTCACCGGCGGCGAGAGGATGGAGATGATTTATGCCGCTTTAGGCGAAAGCGATCTGAGAGAGCGCTCTATCGTCACGCCTTTACAGGACATCAAAAGAAACTCTGTATGGGTCTCTCACCTGCAATCCATGGTTCCAAGCTTTGATGTGGTCTATTCCAACAATCCTCTGGTGGTCCAACTCATCTCTGAGGCGGGCATTCTGATAAGAAAGCTGCCTATGTACCAGAGAGACCTTTACTCCGGGACGGCCATCAGGAAGCTGATGAGGGAGAATGGTGACTGGGCCGGGCTGGTGCCGGCCGCGGTGGCGACATTCATCGAGAAGATGAGCGGTGTAGAGCGCCTGATATCAGTGTCCAAGAGCGACAGCAAGCCACCGGGCGACATTTTTTAGCTAATTATTGCATTTGAATCAGCGTATTCGTCAATTCCAGCCTCTTCCGGATATTGTAGACCTCAGTGAACGACACAATCTGAGCTTGGGATCGTTTAATCTTCCTCAAAGCTAAATTGCTTGAACTTAAGGGTCCTGCAGTTTTCGGATACGGTTCTAAGGGTCCTTTCACCCGCTCCGCTCGGAATATCAGCCTCAATCTCCATAGTGACCTTGACTTTTGCTCCATTCTCCAGTTCAAGATGCTGAATGATCGCTTCAGCGATGTTGCCGGCATCTCTTCCCGCCCTCTTTGGATCCAGTTCCACAGTACCAAAGAACCGACGGACTTTTTTAGGTGCTTGAATGACCTCCTTTTCGTCTCCAGACTTGTTCTTCTCTTCCTTCTTTCTGCTATCGTCTTGTGCCTTTCCCTCACGCTGTGCCCTTGCTTTTGCATCCTCGTCGATCTGCGCCTGAGCTACATCCGGTTTGACAAGGAGACTTTCTCCATCGTCATTTATTGTGCTTCGACCCGTCCCAAATACCAATCCAAGATATCTTCCATTCTCGTTTACCCGATCGGCATAGCCAAAATAATCCTTGCCTACAAGCCCGGACGAAATCGCATTCAAAAGAACATCCTCGTTAGCCAGACGGGGCAGGTAGAGATAAGTGCAGAAGTATTCCCATAGCTTGCGGATACTGAGGTGAGGTACATCTTTCCAGAGCAGTCTCTCCAGTTCCATCTGCAGGCGGGCCGAAGACCATTTAATTATCAGTTGCTCATCGGCCAATAGCCTCTTGCTGACCTTTTCAGAAAGAGATTCCTTGTCGGAGCTGTTAATCCTGGCTTGAATCCAGGTTATGTCTGCTTCATCGGGTCGCTCTTGAGTTGGAACCATTAGCCAGATGAAAGTCTCTGTCATTCTTGAGCTGACTGCTTCCTCGGAACGCTTTATTCCATCTTTGACCTGTTGTCTCTGGAAGGAATCGAGGTTGAGTGTGTCTGTGTCTTTCTCAATAGACCTCCAGGCCAATAGCTGCCGCACTGAGTGGCGCAACTCATAAAGGCGCTCGCTATCCGGGGCAACGAAGACCAGCATATTTCTGTAGATTCTTGGTCCCGCTCCCCTCTCGCTTAATATTTTCAAAGCTTGATCAAGCGCCGAGCTTGGTGATCCTTTCTTGGAGCTATGGGAATATTCCGGCCCCAGGATTACGAGCCTTGCCTCCATCTCATCGTTCACGTCTGCTGAGGTGGAGGGAGCGACGTGTTGAAAAGCAAAGCTGCCGGAGCCCTGTCTCACCCTGAGCCTATTGACGATCTCTAAATCAACATCTTCCGGACGGCGCAGAAGATCCTCGGCTCTGTCCACAGCTTCTCGGTTTACGCTGGGTTTGGTATCAAACCAGTATCTACTCTCATTGCCGAAGAGATAGGTGAGCTGCTCGCTCATTCTCCGCAGGGCATCTCCAAAGGTCGCCGGCACCTCTCCTGGCTGGACACAGCCGAGCTTGATTCTCAACTCCTCCAGGCCGCGCACCTTTTGGGCTCCCACTGAAGGAGCACTGCCGATGAAAACAGTCCTTGAGACGCGCCGGCAGGCAGAGTAGCGGCCCAGGTTAGGATTGTCCCTATCGATGGCAATGGGCTTGCTGGTAGGACCGTCAATATCCGTATCAATGATGGGACCCCAGCTATCAGGAAGATTCCTGGTGATCTCGAAGCGGACATCAGCGCTGTCCAGCGGCAGAGTTCCAGGCATGATGAGCAGGGATTTGTCGCTCCGCTCCCAGAGGTCGTGGATAACCGCTGCCATGAGCCGCAGCACGCCGCGAGTGCGCTGGAATCGTTCCAGCGTGGACCAATCCTGGTAAAGCCGGTCAAAAAGCTCGGGATGAATGGGATAGCAGTCCTTCAGCCGACGCTCGTAGTCGGAATCGGCGCAGTCTCGGGGAAATTCTCCACGGTTCTGGCGGTAGAGTTCGGCGAAGGCCCGGCAGACTGCATCCCTGGACACATAATCGGTCATGGGCTGGAAGAGCCGTCGGCGGACGATGGAGAAACTCTCTTCGGCATTGGCGGGCCTCCAGACGGCCTCAACCCGGCCAAAGATATTCTGGATGCGCCGGAGGGCCTCCTGGCCTGCGTCTCCTCCTATCTCGGCATTTGAGGCGGGGATGCTGGCCACAACCAATGCTCTGTCAGCTCTCTTGGCAGCCTCGGTCAGGGACTGGACAAAGGTCATATTGGCCTCAAAAGTCCCCGCGGACAGCCTGGTCTCATGCTCGGAGCGCGGCTGGTAGAGATTGCGCAAAAATGCTATCCACTCATCGATCAGGATCAAGGCGGGACTGAAGCGTTCGAACAGCTCTTTGAGGGTGTCGGAGCCGGGACTGGTGCCGGTAGCATCATTTTCGGCCACCATGCTGTAACCCTCCAGGCCGCCCAGTTGGTAGGCCATCTCTCCCCAGAGGGTGTTGACCTTGATTCCTTCCGGCTTGGCTGTGCCCAGAGCCACATTCAGTTTGGTGCCCACCAGAACCGCTCTGTGGGCCACGGGAAGCCTATCGATGCCTAGTTCACTAAGCACCTGCTCAAAGCCCTGGATCTTGCCGAGAGTGAGCTTTCCGCCTGCCAAATGGTAGAGGGCGATCATGCTGTGCGTCTTGCCGCCGCCGAAGTTGGTCTGCAGCTCAACCACAGGATCACTGGATAGGCCGGAGAGTCTCTTCAAACCCAGCACCAACAGATGCTTGAGGCCGTCGGTGATATAGGTGCGGGTGAAGAATTCCTTTGGGTCCTGGTACTCGTCTTCCGCTTCTCCAGTTACGACCTGAGATAGATCTGCGGCAAACTCGGCCTGGCGGTAGCGGCCGTTTGCAACATCGGGATGAGGCATGGCAATATCGCGCCAGGGCTTGAGGCCGGCCAGGGGTCTTGACTCTGTGACTATCTCAGCGCTCTTCTTCAGCTCTCTTTTGGTCTCCTCTTCGAAGCGCTGGCGCATCATCTCCCTGGCACTGGCCTGGATTGCTGCTGCTTCCGGCGAGGAGATCATCTCTAAAAGGCGCTGCATGGTATCAAGAGCGCGGTATGCGTCTTCTGTAGAAAAGGCCTGCTGATGAGCCCAGCGGTTTCGAACCTCATGCAGCTCGCTGATGTAGCTTCTGCCGGTGTGCCCCAACTTTGGCTGGAACACCTCTCGGGACCAGTTATCCCAAATTATTACGAGGAGGGCCATGATGTCCAGCCGGGCGAACTTCTCCTCTTCCGTTCCTCCTGCCTGGGCTTCTGTGCCCATCCTCGATCCCAGTGTCTTCTCCACGCCATCTAAGAACCAGATGTTGCCAAAGAAGGCCTTCAGCTCCCTCTCCACAAAGGGCTGGATGCCTTTTTTAAGAACCTCCAGCCCTTTGCCGACCCGCTCGTGATTGCTAATTGCCAACTTCCTAACTCTCCTTTGAACTGAGATCTGACCTATTTTTTATTATCTTATTAGTATTAAAATTCCCAACGGGGTGCAAATGCTTCAAGCGCTTTTAGAGTTCTCTCCAGGCTAGGGGAATTAAGGCGTGCTTTTGAGGGGTTCCACGCCTCCCTGACAAAGGAAACCAGCCGTTCGTTGTATGCGGGGCCCTGCTTTGCGGTGCTCCTGATTCTTGGCAAAATATCCTCCCGAAGATCTCGCTTTCTTGAGATTCGGGCCAAATTGATCAGATGCGCCTTGGGATCGCTCAAATCAAATGCCCCACGAACTCAAGGCTCTCTGAGGATTGGTGATGGGAAGTAGGGCATCTGCAATACTTAAGCCACCCTCCAGAAGGTCGTTAATCTCTTTTTGCGAAGTGGCGACCTGAACCTCTGTACCCTCAGGCCCAGGTATGAGAAGCAAAACGTCCTCACCCCCGATTCCTTTATCCGAAAGAAGATCAGGACTGTGGGTGCTCAACATTACTTGCCTTTTTGTCTGTCTTTGCAGCCTTGAGATCATAGGAGCAAGCTTACTTACTATCCCTGCGTTCAACGAAAGCTCAGGCTCTTCCAGTAAGAGAAGCGATTTCCCCTCCTGGAGCGACCAGAGAAGGGCAATTAAACGAAGAGTGCCATCAGAGAACTGATCCTCTCGTTGCTTTCCTGCTTTTGGCCTCCAGTGAGTATAAACTGCTTCAAGATGGGGAGCACCAGTTTCGTCCTTGATGAAAGAGAGCTCTTTGAGCTGAGGCACAACATCGTGAAGTGCACTCTCGATCTTATTCAGCCGGGTGCTTCTGGTCTTATCGCTCGTTCTAGCAAGGTCCTCCAGGAATCTTTTGCCAAAGGGGTCGCCCGGCATATCCTGGCCGGGGAATGCATCAGGATAGCGAAGAAGCTGGGGGACGAGGTGCATGTACTGAATGGTGGTTAAGAAGGCAGCGATCTCTCTGAAGAGTAAATTTGAATTGATCTGCTCAAGGTGGGTCTGGGTAAGACGTTGAGCATCTTCTTTATCGTGCTCGTCTGGCCTGTCTATTATTAGCTCATTGCCCGACCAGACCTTCTCGTAAACCAAGATAGGACGGCGCTTTCCTCCTTTTTCCTGGGTAATGCCGATAGCGTACTTCCATTTGACCGGCTCCTCAGAGGACTCGGCCAGATGGATCTCGACCTCGACATTTGAGCTTCTCCTGGCAGAGAGGCACCGGATCTTAGGAAGGCGTCCCCGGTCAGCTACTGCTTTCTGAAGACCGCCCCCATCCTTGGCGATGTCGCGAAGGAAGCGGAAGACATCCAGGAGGTTGGACTTGCCTGAGGCGTTGGGGCCGACCAGGATAATCCTTTCCTGCAAAGGCACGTCTACGCTCTGGAAGTTGCGCCAGTTCTTCAGAATCAGCCGGGAGATGATCATCTATGGATATTACTATCTCGGAGTATTTTAACTCTCGGATTATTGAAAGCTATCCAGGCCCCTCTGAGCCTCTTTTTCCCGGGAAAGTTCGGAGAGCCTGGGCCAGACCATCACCAGTGAGTTGTAGGCCAGAGCCTCCTGGCTCCAGCTCTTCCGCTCGCAGATGGAGTAGAGCCGGTAGGCCAGGTCTCGGGCGTTCTGGGCGTGGCCTCCCAGTTTTTGCAGCAGCACTGCTGCGCCCGC
Organism: Methanothrix sp.; assembly: GCA_026394565.1. Lineage (GTDB taxonomy): Archaea > Halobacteriota > Methanosarcinia > Methanotrichales > Methanotrichaceae > Methanothrix. The sequence continues at coordinate 30,822 of JAPKYA010000012.1, read as the reverse complement.
TTCGCCCCGGCTCTCCAAAGCCAGGATCAGGTACTGCGTCGCTTCCCAGACGGTGAGGCGGCTGTCCGACTCCGGCGACCAGGAGGCATCCATCTCCTCTCGTTTCAGCAGCCGGGCCCTGCCCGCACCGGCCTTGAGGATTCCTGCCTGGATCATGCCGGAGACGGAGGTGTTCTTGGCTTTGGAGAGCGTCTCCGCGTCCCCAAACGGGCCTTCGGTCATGCCGTACTGCTCGAACCAGGATAAAGCCCAGCGGGTGTCGGCATCGTACTCGCCCTCCTGCTCGGAGAGGTATTCGTCCAGGTGGACGTTGATCAGTTGCAGAGCGGTCCGCACGCGCATGGGCTCACCGTCCGCCTCCAGGACTTTAGAGTAGCGGGAGAAGATGGACATGCCGGGGCCGATGGCCGCCTGGGCCAGGTCCACGGGGGCGATGTTGCCTTTTTGCAGTTGCCGCAGGGCCTCGGGAAGCTCTCGCTTCAGGGCGGAGAGAAACTCCCGGCGGGTGGCCACAGGCGCGTCTTCGGGGCGAGGCCGGCAGACGAGGACGATGGAGGAAGCGAGGGCGTTAGATGACCTAGATCTGTTCCTTGTGTTCAATTCAGTATGTAAAGGCCAAGTCCCTGTAATGGCATAGCCAGTTTTCATTAGGATATCAAGCATCACTTCCCACCCTGTTGAGGCTACGCCGATCTCAATTCCATCATCTTCTACTTGTTTATACGCATAATAAATTGTTAGCGGGTATTCTTTATTTTGGGACTTATTAATGTGTCCAAATGCATCTATAAGCCCTTTCTCAAAAAATTTTTGCGCATGCTCATTACTTCCTTCGAAGCGGAATGGACTTGCAATTAATTCTTTGGCCTTGGGTGTTAATAGAGTACTGAATAATGCGGGATAAAGAGATCCAATAGAACTTCTAAGCCAAATGTAGAATATATCAGATAAGTCAGCATAACCAATATTATCATAATATGGTGGATCTGTTGAGATAATTGGACAAGATAGAGATATGTCTTTTATAGTGAGTCCTGCATCAAGTTGTGCAGCAAAACCATTTGCTACCGGATTCTGTCTGTCTAGTATTTCGCAAATAGATCCAAAGCATCTCTGGAAGTCACCAGCCGCATCGCCGAAGATATTTGCTTCTGCGTAATCCCATGTCATCTGCAAGGCCTGGCGACCAAAAGTAGCTCGAAGTCGCGGAGGATCAACCTGCCATGTACACAAAATTGTATTCGTGTCTACCATTTTGTCAACTGCAAAAGCCAAATAAGAAGCTATTGCATCAGAATATGCTCTGCTGCCCAATCCACCATCAGCTAGTGCAGTATCATCGCTTGCCATTTTGGCCCTAATGGCATCATTATATGCATGCTCCTTCGCATCTTTTACGAGGCTGCTAAACGTGCTAAGTGCAATGAGCTGCCGATAAGTGAAAAGGTCACGATGTTTTGTCATCCCATAAATCTGGACTCTAAAACCTAACGCCTGCTTTGGAAGATCTGTATCAGGAACATTCTGCAATTTAGCCGATATCGAAGTCTCATCATTGCTTGAAATAGGTTGCAGGTACGTTCTGCCTTTTTTGCCCTCACCCACAATTGCCATGAGTTGCGATTCCATCCGCTTCGCTCTCCATTCTGCCCGGATGTAATCAAATCCCACAGGCGTCCCGCAAGCGATGCAGCGTGCCCCGCGTCGATTGACTGTGCCCTCTGGTGGCATTCCTTGGCCGGTCTTGACTTCAAATTTTATAATACGATCATCACTGCTATTATCAATTAAAGGCTCCACCCACGCCTCTTTTCCCTTCTTTGTTGATAGCCAAAACTTGCTAGCCAGCGGCATCATTGTCCCGCAGGCCGGATTTGGGCACTTCACCGTCCTGGCCCATAGCCAGGCGATAACCGTGGCGTCGCTGCCGTCGAGAAGCTTCGCTCTTGGGTAAAGGTGCCCGATCCTTTTTTCAGCCTCATCCCTCATCCATTTGCCATAGTAGCGCACATCCTCGGCCAGCCCTGAGGCACCTGGCCACCTGTCCCCCAGCTTCTTCTGCTTCCTGGACTCAGGATTCACGGGCGGCATTCCGGCAAACTTGGGCGGGATCTCGATGAGGGCCTTGGTGATCAGCACCGCTACGGGATTCAGATCGCTGCCGTGCGCCTCAAGGCCCAGGCGCTGCGCTTCCAGGGGAATGGAGCCGCCGCCGCAAAAAGGATCGAGGACCGGTGGTGGATGGCCGTCCGTTGCCTTCAGGATCTCCCGGCGGGCTTCGTTCAAAACAATCTCATTGTTGGTGTTCTCCCAGAGCACCAGACGCTCGATGATCCTGAAAAGTCTCTGGCGCTCCGTCTCCTGAGCCGCCTCGGTGGGAAACTCCTCGGGACGGCTGGAGGGATCATCGACAATGGAGGCAAAAAGCACTGCTCTGCACGTGGCTAAAGGCTTTCTAGACCACCAGAGGTGCAGTGTGGAAGGATGGCCGTGGCGGATAGACTTCTCCCGAGCCGAGGCTGTGTTGATGGCCTCCAGGGGCAGGGCGACCTCGATGAGCTTCTTGCGATAGGATAGGGCGGGCGTTGGGAAATCTCCTGCAATTCAAGATATGGAACTAGAATTTCAACTCTGCGCCATGAATAAGCTAAAGAGGGATGTTTGGACAACTAGGAAAAAGTATTTTAGATAGTTATCTCTTATGGTATTATCGATGACAGATGGTACAAAAGATCCAATTTTTGGACAAGTCATGGCTGAACAAAATCAAATTCCGGCCACTAGAACCAGAATAATAAAAAATTTGGAGAGGATTCTCGGAAGGCCGGTCATAGTTTACTTTACAAGTTTCAATCACCCGGTCATGATTACCGACGAGGATGCCGACATGCTGGAAGGTCTTCTCCAAAAAATGGATCTATCAAACGGCCTTGCCTTGGTAATAAATTCGCCAGGCGGCAGCGGTCTTACTGCTGAGAGGATAATTCGCGCATGTCGCAGTTACAGCGGAACCGATGAATATTGGGCGATAGTTCCCAATAAAGCTAAATCGGCAGCAACTATGGTATGCTTTGGCGCCAGCAAAATTCTTATGGGTCCTACCTCTGAATTGGGACCGATAGATCCTCAGATTAAAATTAATACTAATACATTCGGATCGGCATATAATGTTATAAAAAGCTATGAAGATCTCTTTGATAGGGCCACAAAATCCAAAGGTCGTCTTGAACCGTATCTCCAACAGCTCTCCAACTACAACGAAAAAGAGATTGACCATTTGAGGATGATTCAATCTCTCTCTGAGGATATCGCAGTAAAGACCCTTGCAAATGGGATGATGAAAGGGATTTCAGAAGACGATATTCGATCAAAGATACAAATATTTTTGACCCCCGAGGAGACAAAAACACACGGTCGGCCGATCTACAGAAGCGATGCGCTGAAATGCGGCCTGAAAGTCGAAAAACTTGATGCAAAAGATGACCTATGGAAAGTTATTTATGAGCTGTACATAAGAATGAATAACTACGTAAGCGGAAGAGTATCGAAATCCATCGAAACAAAAACATATGCATATGCCATGCCGATTCCCAAAGGTGGTGGAAAAAATGACTAATAAGGAGAAAATCAAGGATGCTAATGATCGTTTTGTTCAGGCCAGGAATAATCTAAAGGAGATGCAAAAAACGATCGCCCCATTTGTCAAACAAAAACCACCGGAGAAGCCCCCAGAAAAAAGCTCGTGGTGCGATGCTGCTGAGCTTTTTTGCTGATCTGGGACGGTCAGAGAATGGATGCAAAACCTGTAGGGCTTAATATGGAAGCATGTGCACCGAAGAAATACAGGTCGATTAAGGAGATTGAAAAGACCTATTTGCCCAAATGCTTCCAAAGAAAGGCAATGATAGAAATCGAAGACCCTCGAGCCTTGGGCAAGCGAATGGCTGAGGAAACCTTCGACAAAGTCAGAGATAAATTCCTGCAGGTAAGCTAGAACTGAGTGCTTGCTTTCCCTAAACCTTTCAAAGAGGACCTTCTGCTCCGACAAGAAGATCATCTATTGAATAATTCACGCTCTCTGCCCCAAAGTCCGGCTCCTTGCCAAACGGCTTTTGGGAATACCACAGCTCTGTCTGATCCCCATCCACCAGAACGATGGCCAGGATATAGTCTTCCGGCTTGTTCAGCCCGGTCAGGATCTCATTCTTGGTAATCGTAATAGTATCCGCTACCGAGGCTCGGCCCTTGACCTCGATGAACCGCAGCCTTCCGCCTTCTTGCGGCTCTGTATCCGGCCTTCTGGACTCGATGTCATAGCCACAGTTCTCACGGCTCACATCCCTGGGCTCGTAGCCTAGCTTTGCTTCGGCCTGCATCACTATTCGCATGGCGATCTGCTCTACCCTGGCCCTTTCCACGGCATTGACCGAGAGGCTCTCTCCACTCTTCCGTCCCATGACCCTGTCCAGATATCCCTGAGGCACCACCAGAGCACCGCCCACAACCACCGGCGGCATGGGCGAGAGCCTTCTCTCCTGCTCCAGCTCAGTTATGCGCTTCTGAAGGCGGCCATCTAAATCATCCGCTCTTTGCTGAGCTTTAGCAGAGTTGATTTTGGCATTTACCTTCCCGGCTCTTTCCTGCTCTCGCAGCTCATTGGCTCTATGATCCCAGTAGTTGATCTCCTTGGTAAGCCTGTCTTTGACCGCGATCAAGGTCTTGGTGATCAACTCTTCACGCCTCTCTTTCACCTCGCAGAGATGCTGAGGAACCAGGTGCTCCACAGCATAGGAATAGGCCATCTCCTCCAGGCCTTTGCAGATCCAGGCCTCTCTCATCAACGGCTTGATGATCTCCTGCTCCTCAACCGTCGCAGGCCGGTAGTCCAGGTAAGGCGCATATCCGACGTTATTTGCCTCCTGGCCCGGTCCGATCTCCACAAACTGCATCCTCTTGGAGACTACCCTGTACTCTCCGGACTTGGTTGTCCTGGCGTCCTGGATTGAGTGCTCCAAATAAACCAGTGCCTTTGCCTTCTCTCCCGGATCGCTGGGGTCGATGAGAACAGCACCGTTCTTCAGCAGATCCCTGTACCGCTCTAGAATAATGTCAATAACAGCATCCAGAAGGGGATGGCCTGGGCATATAAAAGCGGACAATGGCTTTCCCGGCACATTGATCATCTCCTTCTCGAAGCATATCCGCTCGTACCGCGTTAGCACGGCCTCTCCTGTTCCAATCATTCGGTCTCTATTCCGGATGACGGCAGGGACATGGCTGATCTCATAGCGCTTCGGTTCTCGCTCCCGGATGCTTCCACCCAGCAGCTTGAAAGCCTCCAGGAAAAAGGATGCTATAAAATGAGGCTGCAATCTCCTTGCCAGAGCCCTCTCCATATCTTCTTTTATCCGCATGACCTGGCTTACGTCCATGCTGTCATGCACCAGGGCGTGCTCTTCTATCAGAGCAATGAGCTGCTGCTTATCCAAAGCATTGTCTACGACCTGATTTAGCCAGGCGCGCGCCTCCGGACTTTCGCCTTTCCTTATCGCTTTTATGAGAAGCTCTCGCAGCGATTTATTCTCAAATGTAACTTTTCCCAGGATGTTAAAGACCTTGCCGCCCAGAGCAAGGCTCTCCTCCTCCAGCTTTCGCAGCAAGAGATTGTAGACCTCACCCTCTCGGGTCTCAGCAGCCACGAGATTCCAGAGGTGGCAGATCTCGGTCTGCCCTATCCTGTGAATCCGACCAAAGCGTTGCTCCAGGCGGTTGGGATTCCAGGGCAGGTCGTAGTTGATCATAAGATGTGCTCTTTGAAGGTTGATGCCCTCGCCGGCAGCATCAGTGGCTACTAATATCAGAATATCCTTATCCTGGGTGAATGCCTCTTTAGCTTTTTTCCGGTCTTCCCGGCCCATACCTCCGTAAATGGTGGTAACAAATTCAGGATGCCCCAGTTGGTTTCTGATGCGTTCGGACAAATAGTTCAGAGTATCCCGAAACTCAGTGAATATCACCAGCTTTCTTCTGTGGCCATGAGCGTCGAACATCTCCGGATTGTTATCGAGAAGCTTGGACAGCTCATCCCATTTCCTGTCTTTCCCGCTGGCCCTGACCTTTCTGGCCAAAATCTCAAGGTCTCTTAAAGTGGATATCTCTTTTTCCAGTTCAGCTATGGTCTGAGAAGCTGTGGCCTGATCCGTTACCTTCTCCTCGGTCTTCTCTATTTCCAGGTCGGGGGAATCTTCCAGATCCTCCATCTCTTCTTCGGTGAGACTGGGCAGATCTTTTGCGGCCTCTATCCGTGCTTCAGAGCCTCGCTTCAACAATTTCTCTTCACGTAGCCGCTTCTCAAGGCGCTCTTTCCTGCGCAGCAAGGATTGATAAATCGCCTCCGGCGAGGAGGCCAATCGACGCTGCAATGTTGTGAGGGCAAAGCCAACAGTACCTTTTCGGCCTTCATTCTCCAGGGCATCGGCCCGGTTGAACTCTTCTCGGACATAATCTGTGACACGAGCATAGAGATCCGCTTCAATACTGGTGAGGCTGTAGTTTACAGTATAGGCGAGCCTCTCAGGAAATAGTCGTTTGCCATCGAATTTGAGAAGATCCTCTTTTACCATGCGCCTCATTAAATCTGAGACATCGACACTGTGCACGCCGTCGCGGAACTTGCCCTCAAATCGGTCCCCATCAAGTAGGGCCATGAAGAGTTGAAAGTCCTCCGGCTTACCATTGTGTGGAGTCGCGGTTAGAAGTAGAAAGTGCCTGGTAAGTCTAGAAAGAAGCTTGCCCAGGTGATAGCGCCTGGTGTATTTCACCTCACCCCCAAAGAAAGTGGCAGACATCTTGTGGGCCTCATCGCAAATTATGAGATCCCAATCAGTTTGCTCAAGCTTTGCCTGTAGCTCATCATTACGGCTGACGTGATCCAAACGCATGATGGCTAGGTTCTTTTCAGCAAAGGGATTACCGCTGCGAGAAGCCTCCACGGTCTCTTTGGTGATGATATCAAAAGGCAAATGGAATCTGCTGCCTAGCTCATCTTGCCACTGTTCCACCAGGCTGCCGGGAGCGCAGATTAAACACCGATGCAGATCACCCCTGACCAAGAGCTCTTTGATGAGAAGCCCTGCCATGATAGTCTTGCCTGCACCTGGATCGTCCGCCAAAAGAAAGCGCAGCGGCTGGCGAGTAAGCATCTCAGCGTAAACTGCAGTTATCTGATGCGGTAGTGGGTCTACGAGCGAGGTATTAACGGCGAGCAGCGGATCGAAGAGATATGCCATGCGTATGCGGCGCGCCTCCGATACCAGGCGGAACAATTTGCCATCGGCATCGAAGGACCAGGGAAGGCCAGTTGATGCAATCTCTAATATCGGCTCACGATCGCGGTATAAAAGCTCGCATCTTGGGCTGCCCGAGCTGTCCTTGTAGGTCAGCTCCACCACATTGGAGCCATGCCATTTCGCCTGAATCACTGTGATGAGGCCGTCAGGCAGTATGCCTTTGACCATCGCCCCTGGTGTGAGTTCCTCTAGCCGCGCCATGGTTAGTGTCACTTGAGATTTAATGCTTATAAGCTTTCTTTATCAATTTTTATTGAACTCGCAGGCTCCCGCGTCAAAGCAAGTTCTCGACATAATAATGTAGTTTATCCGGTCATTCAGATTTTTCAGAAAAGCTTATATTCTCAGAAAACTCTGCAATTGCAGTAATAGCATGAGGTGCAATAATGAATGAGAATGAATCCTGCTGCCCTCCCGGCGAGATAAGCAGTTGCAGAGTGGAATCGATAGTAACCATAGACGAGAGGGGACAGATGGTGCTGCCCAAGGAGATCCGAGAGAGAGCAAAGATAAGGCCGGGAGATAAGCTGGCGCTGCTCAGCTTGGAGAAAAACGGCAAGATCTGTTGCCTCTCTTTAATCAAAGTGGAAGAGCTTGAGGAGATGGTCAAGTCACGACTGGGGCCGGTAATAAACGAGGCCTTTAAAGAATAAGTGGGTGGAAAAGATGAAAGATCAAGAGCTAAAGAATGCGGTAAAAGAGAATTACTCGCGTGTGGCAAAGAATGCCTCATCCTGTTGCTCGTCTGGCTGCTGCACATCGACCAAGCCAGAGCGTATCAGCAGGAAGATCGGCTACTCAGAGGAGCAGATAGAGGCCGTGCCTGAAGGAGCCAACCTGGGGCTAGGCTGCGGCAACCCGATTGCACTTGCCTCCTTAAAAGAGGGAGAGACAGTCCTGGACCTGGGGTCCGGCGGCGGTTTTGACTGCTTTTTGGCATCAAAGGCCGTTGGCCCGATGGGAAAGGTCATCGGCGTCGATATGACTGAGGAGATGCTGGCGCGGGCAAGAGCCAACGCTTGCCAGGGTGCCTACGGCAATGTGGAGTTCCGACTGGGAGAGATTGAGGCCTTGCCAGTCGAGGATAATACAGTTGATGTCATCATCTCCAACTGCGTCATCAACCTGGTGCCGGACAAGGAGAAGGCCTTCCGAGAGGCTTTCAGAGTTCTAAGGCCCGGCGGCAGGTTGATGGTCTCGGATATCGTCCTTAAGAAGAGACTGCCGGATTTTGTCAAGCAATCCATTGAGGCTTATGTGGGGTGTGTGGCAGGAGCTCTCCTGAAGGATAAGTATCTTGATGCCATAAAGTCGGCAGGATTCGAGGACGTCTGTGTGATCGAGGAATCGGACTTCCCTCTGGACTGCATGACCAATGATCCAACCGGCCAGGCGATTTTAAAGAGCCTGCAAGGATCTGCCGAAGAGACTAAAAAAGTTGAGGGCTGCATATCCAGCGTAAAGGTAAGCGGCTTCAAGCGATGATTGAAATAGACGGCTCCTTTGGAGAAGGCGGCGGCCAGATCGTGCGCACAGCTGTGGCCCTCTCTGCAGTGATGGGAAAGCCCGTGCACATAAGCAAGATCCGGCAAGGCCGGCCCAAACCCGGCCTGGCGGCACAGCATGCGCGGGCCATAACGGCATTAGCCGGCATTTGTGATGCCAGAACATCTGGAGCTACGCCGGGATCTTCCGAGATCGTTTTCACACCGGGAGAGATTCGGGGAGGCAGGCACAGGGTGGAGATAGGAACCGCCGGCAGCGTGACCCTGCTCATGCAGTGCCTTCTGCCCGCCCTGCTCCGGGCCGGTGCACCTTCTTCTTTGCGGGTTCAAGGAGGCACGGATGTACAGTGGGCTCCTACGGTTGACTATTTTAAGAGTGTCTTTCTGCCCGCTCTATTCTCGTTCGGGGCCAAGGTGAGCCTGGAGGTTTTACAGAGAGGATACTATCCGCGGGGGCAGGGAGAGGTACTTTTGCAGGTCGAGCCTGCCAAGCTGAAGGCTGCTCGCCTGGAAGGCAGGGCTGCAGAGACTGGGCAGAATACGCAAAGTAGGAAGAGTACGGTGCAGGGAGTGTCTCACTGCTCCAACCTGCCCGAGCACGTGGCTGCCAGGCAGGCCGATTCGGCGGCGGAAGTGCTGGAGCAGGCGGGCTACGCGGCCCGGATAACGCAACAGGCCCTGCGCCTGCCATCCATGGGAAGCGGCATCACCCTCTGGTCCGGCTGCAAGGGCGCGAGCTGTCTGGGCGAGAGGGGCCTGCCTGCGGAAAAAGTGGGAAGAAGGGCGGCAGAGGAGCTGATCTTGGAGCTCAAATCCCATGCGGCTGTGGATGTGCACCTGGCCGACCAGCTCATTCCCTATCTGGCCCTGGCAGGCGGCAGTTGCACTGTGCGGGAGATATCTCTGCACGCCAGGACCAACATCTGGACGGCAGCGCATTTCCTGGATGCGGAAATTGAGATCGTGGAAGAAAAGGGGATCTTTCGGATCGAGAGCGTCCTGCGAGATTGAGGATTATGAACGAGACGTTCTCGCTATTCATTTATCCTCGAAAATCTTCGAGCGAGCAAATTGAACAAAGTCTTTTTCATGGCGGCCAATAATTCCCTTTTTTCCAATCAAGGGATCGTCGTAGAAGTTTCCGCTTCCAATCAGCCAAAACACTTTGTCTGCATTGTAGGGAGTGACACCAGCATGCCTCGCAAGGCGGATGATCGCTTTAAATAATTGGTAATCATCATCTTCTTGCTTACATAGTTTCAACGCTGCAAAGATGTGACGCAGGTGAACGTCGGGCTTGGGGAAATTTACGTATCCAAGCCCTATGAGCAAATCGCAGGAGAGGGCAAAGCCTAATCCATCTATCTCTCTATCCATGAGCATGGGTAGACTTGCCCGCGCTCTCTCATCTCTATCAAAAAAGTTAGCCCAATTATAGAAATCACCTGCAGATTCAAACTGCTCTACAAATCTAGCCGCGGAGAGGATTGTCCGGCAGTAGCGCGGCCAAATGCACTGCTCCATTTTGCGAATTTGGCCTCTTGGCTTGAGTTCTTTTTCTATATGATCAAGAACGTCTTGCCAGTTGTCTCCGTACCTGTCTAAAACCGCCTGCGGATTGAAATCAATTAAGACTGGGGCCAATTTGTCTACGCCACCAATCGATTTCCCAATGACACCAGCCTTCATGTGTGCATTCTGAGCGGACTCAAGAATGCGGAGATACAGTCCTTCTTTTGACGTAGGTCTAGGATGGAGTGGATCAAGGTATTTTTCGATGAGTGCTTGCGTCACTCCCGGTATATTCAGACTGGGCAGATAGCCTCGGGCCAATTCGTAAACTTGCCTATCAATCTCCTGAGTGGATTTCATTTTTGCTGCTCCTAGCCGTCTTTCGTTTGCTCTGGTGGAGTTTGGATTTCTGGAGCTGCATCCTCAACATTTTCCTTGGAGGCTTTGCGATAGAACCGTTTCAAGCGGCTTTGTGCCTTTTGTGCCTCTTCTCCTTCAATCACATCTCTTTTAAGCACATCGTTCTCCAAGACCTTCTTGATGTCTTCGGGTGCAACAAGGAATCCGTCCGAAACTTTCTTAAGTTCACGTCGAATCACTGAAACAACCTCATCGGACATGACGAGTGCGCCGAGAACGAAGCGGTTGAGAGATCGGGTTTTCTCATAGAACTGCTCTCGGGCGTCTTTGCTGATGCCTTCCTTGCAGATGATGAACACCTTTTCTTGATCTCCCTCTAGCTTTCCTTCTATGGAAGAGAAATCTAAGTCACAGACAAGATCATAGCTTATTGGTTGTTCAAAGCGAATCTTGAAGACTCGCCACATCATGCCGTTTGTTAGGATCACCCAGGGAACTCCGTTGTTAGCGCCGTAGTCTCTAGCCTGGCGCAAATGGGATTCCTTGAGGGTCGTTCCGATGGCCTTTACCTCGATAAGGAACTCGATTTTGTTATCAACCCTGATTGCGAGGTCGCAGAAGGTCCCTCGGATCGCTAGTTCGCTGGTGACTTCCTGATATTTTTCGTAGCCAAACAGCTCGGCCAGCATATCTTTGACGATGCCGGACGTGTCCGATTCATTTACATCTCTGTCTCTTGCAGCTCGAAGGACCGGCTGGAATTTGGCGACGGATCTTTTAATTCTGTCTGCTACACTTTTGGATGGGATCACAAAGCTCCTCCTTTGTTCTGCTTCGTCCCTCTACCAATATAAGAGTTGCCGAAAACTTATCCAGAAAGCTTTCTTAGACTACATCCCATATCTCTTCAAGTACCCCTCAATATACTTCCCTATCTTCTCGCCCTGGTAAATGCCCGCGTGCCCCTCACAGAGCACATCCGCTTTCAGATCGAGCGGCTTTCGCATGGATGCGTGTTACTCCCTCCAGATCCGAGCCCCAGACATCTGAGAAAGGCCCGTGAATGTCCTAGCTGAGTGATACGGCGGCTACGCATCCGCGCAGCAAGTTGCTGTGTATTATCTTAAAAATAATATAGTTATAAAGAAGAACCAGAACGGGAAATGCAGCGCGAATAAGGATTCCACCAACCAGCAGTGAATAACCTAATTTTCAACTTTTTATTTCAAACCAACCAATAGAAATATTATATTCCATTATTATTAATAATTAATATTAGGGAAAGGGCAACCTTTATACGGTAATATTGGTAATATACCAATACAATAAAGGATCACTAAGGAGAATACCAGATCAATATGGGCAATAGCGTGGACCTTGACGAAGTGGATAGAGTCATTCTTCGCAGTCTTCGGGAGAATGCACGCATGAGCCTGCAAGAGATGTCAAGAAAATCCGGCATCTCCGATGCGACCATACAGTTCCGCCTCAAACGCATGAAGGCCAATGGGGTCATAGAGCGATTCACCATAACAGCCAATCCGGTGGCCACTGGCTATGCCGTGACAGCGATTATGCTTGTGCAGACAGACAATGAAAGACAGGACCAGGCCGTCAAGGCTTTAGCGAAGATCCCTGAGATAACTGAGGTCTATGGGATACTGGGTGAGTACGATCTCTTCGTTAAGGTGTGGTCCAAGAGCTTAGAGGAGCTGAATACCCTCATAAACGATCGCATAAGGTCGATTGAAGGCATTGAAGACCTGCATGAGATCGTGGTGGTAGAGCGAGCAAAAGAAGAGACATCTCCGATTTAGAGGTTGCAGATGCGCACATCCAAGAGCATCACCGAGAAGATCAAAGCTCCGGGTCCTTTATGGGTCAAAGAGACAGCAGCAAACGGCACGAACAGGGTCAGCTTCTTCAGCCAGTTGCAGGGCAAGAAGATCGTAGACAAAGAAGGGAAAGCTGTTGGAAAGCTCACCAACCTGTCTCTCAAGTCTGGTGAAACGCTGCTGGAGATCTCTCGAATTGTCTATACCTCTAACATCCTTGGCGAAAAGGTCATCTTGCCCATGTCCAGCGTCAGCTCCATCAATGGAGATATACGGCTGGATGTGGCCAGGGACGAGATCCCTCCTGGGAAGCTATCAGACAAGGAACTCCTGGTAACAGAGACCATTCTCGATAGACAGATCGTGGACATAGACGGCCTGAAGGTTGTGAGAGTTAACGACGTTCTACTGGCCCAGTTAAAGAGGTCGCTCTGCCTGGTGGCAGTGGACGTCGGCTTCAAGGGAATATTGAGACGGCTGGGGTTTTCCGGGCTCACATCAAGTTTTCTAGACAAGCTCCCAAGTCACATCATACCCTGGTCATATATCGATCCTCTCGATCCCAGTCTTCGCAGCATTCATCTCAAGATCTCAAGAAAGACAATCAATGATCTGCATCCCGCCGATATCGCCGATATTCTCGAAGATCTGAACAATAAAGATCGGCTTTTGATACTCGACTCCTTGGGCGACGAGACTGCCGCCGAGACCATGGAGGAGATGGACCCAGAGGTACAGGCAACCATGGTGAAGCAAATGGATAGCGATGATGTGGCCGACATCCTGGAGAATATGAATCCAGATGATGCTGCGGACTTGCTGGGAATTATGTCGGAAAATAAAGCCACAGAAGTCCTTAACCTCATGAATGAGGAGGTGGCTGAGGAGATCAAGGAGCTGATGCGCTACAGCGACCGTTCTGCCGGAAGCCTCATGACAACGGAATATATCGCAGTTTCATCCGGCTCCAGCATATCGGAAATTTTTTCCAGGCTTCGCAGGTCCGGGCAGGAGATCGACATGATCTACTACATCTATGTCCAAAACGACGTGGGACAGCTTTTAGGTGTAATGTCGCTACGCGATCTCATTCTGGCAGATCCTGCCTTGCAGGCTGGAGACGTAATGAAGAAAGATGTCTTGAGCGTGCTTCCCACTGCGACCATTGAGGAGGTTACAAACCTTCTCTCCAAGTACGACTTTCTCTGCGTCCCAGTAGTAGATCATGACGGCAAGATCCTGGGAATAGTAACCTTTGACGACGCACTCGACGACATCATCCCCGAGGATTTGAGGAAGCGCATGCCCTGGAACTATCATAAGCTGCGCCGGGTTAGAGGGGCTGCCTGATGAATCTTCAGTCATTGCAAAGACTCAATTTAAAGGGCAGAATTCCAAAGATCTCCCAACTGGCTATTTTCCTTGGCGTCCTGGGCCCGGGAATAATCACTGCAAACGTGGACAACGATGCAGGGGGCATAACAACTTACAGCATCGCCGGCGCCCATTTCGGATACTCTCTATTATGGACGCTGGTACCCATCACCATAGCCCTATTTGTGGTGCAGGAGATGTGCGCCCGCATGGGCGTGGTGACAGGCAAAGGGCTGGCAGATCTCATCCGGGAACACTTCGGGGTTAAGCCCACTGTGATACTGCTCTTGGGAATCATCATCGCCAACCTCTGTACCACAACTGCGGAGTTTGCAGGAGTTGCGGCAAGCATGGAGATCTTCGGCGTAAGCAAGTATATCTCGGTGCCCGTAGCCGCCGCCTTGGTTTGGCTGGCCGTTGTCAAGGGCAACCGCCGCTCCCTGGAGAAGATATTTCTTCTCGCCAGTTCAGTCTATATTACTTATATCATCTCCGGAATGATGCTGCACCCTGACTGGAAGTTTCTTTTCACTCAGACTGTGACTCCAAGCGTGAGCCTGGAGCCAGGATATCTTTATATGGTGATTGGAGTTGTTGGAACAACTATCACGCCCTGGATGCAGTTTTACCTGCAATCTACCATTGTCGAGAAAGGAGTGAAATTATCCGAATATAAGTATACGAAATGGGATGTTTATGTCGGATGCATAATAACCGACGTGGTATCATACTTCATAATATTCACCTGCGCCGCAACCATATTTGTCAACGGCATACAGATCGAGACGGCAAAAGACGCAGCTCTGGCGCTCTTTCCCTTGGCGGGCAGCTATTCTGCCTGGCTCTTCGCCTTTGGGCTCCTCAATGCCTCTCTCTTTGCCGCCTCGGTACTGCCGCTATCTACGGCCTATTTCCTATGCGAGGGAATGGGCTGGGATTCAGGCCTAAATAAGAGATTCTGGGATGCGCCTCAATTCTACCTGCTCTATACCATGCTTATCGCCTTTGGAGCAATTATCATCCTGTTTCCTGATGCTCCGTTGCTGACGATAATGGTCCTATCCCAGGTGATAAATGGATCTCTGCTGCCATTGGTGCTGGTATTCATGCTAATGCTTGTCAACAACAAGAAGCTGATGGGAGAATATGTCAACGGTAAGCTCTTTAACGTCATTGCCTGGACCACTACAATTATCATGTGCATTCTCACTCTGCTGTTGGTAGTGACGGCTTTGATTCCGAGCCTTGGAAAATGATAAAAATTGGAGCGTATTCCTTGGAGCAATCCAGTAAAGAGGCCTGTAAAACTGATCTTGCTGCCACAGACCCGCCTGAGGTCAGCCAAGGCGAGCGGGAGAAGCCCAGGATTACGGTCATAGACTTCGATGAGCAGCACTATCAGGAAACAGAGTTAAAGCAAGTAGATGAGGCCTTTGTATTCCGAGAGAAGCCCACGGTCACCTGGATAAACATAGAGGGTCTACACCAGCCGGATGTCCTGGAGAAACTTGGCTCTTGCTATGGAATTCATCCATTGGTACTCGAGGACATACTGACCGATCAGCGTCCCAAGATCGAGGATTATGACGACTACATCTTCATTGTGCTCAAGATGCTTTACTATGATGAAGAGGGTGATGAAGAGTCGGGAGATACCAAGCTCGATATGGATCAGGTCAGCATAATTCTCGGCAAGAATTTTATAATATCCTTTAAGGAGAAGGAAGTAGACGTATTCAATCCGCTCCGAGAAAGGCTGCGTACAGCCAAAGGCAAAATAAGGAAGCAGGGTGCGGACTATCTCGCCTACTCCATGATGGATTCGATAGTTGACCATTATTTTGTAATCATGGAAAAGCTTGGGGACAGGTTCGAGGATCTGGAGGATGCGGTGGTATCAAATCCAGAGCCGGGCATACTTCCCACCATCTACAATCTGAAACGAGACATGCTGTTCCTGAGAAAGTCCGTCTGGCCCTTGCGTGAAGCCATCAGCCGGCTGCAGAGAACGGATTCGCCGTTGATCTCAGAGCTTACAAAGATATACCTGCGAGACGTATACGACCACACCATCCAGGTGATCGAGAACATCGAGACCTTCCGCGATATGTCCGCCTCGCTTTTGGAAACATACCTCTCCAGCCTGAGCAACAAGCTCAATGAGGTGATCAAGCTCTTGACCATCATCTCCACCATATTCATACCCCTCACCTTCCTGGCGGGGCTGTATGGTATGAACTTCAGGTTCATGCCGGAGCTGGAGTCTCCTTTGGGCTACCCGGCCGTTTTAATATTGATGCTGATGGTAGTAGTGGTAATGATGGCCTATTTCCGGAAAAAGGAATGGATTTAGGCGATTGATTTAAATAAATAACATAATAATAAGATAATGCAACGCCATGACCAGCTTGTTATCTCCCCAGATGAGCAGATTCCGGAAATCATCATGCATGGTGGTCTGCAGTTCGCCAAGAGTTGTCTGACCGGATGCCAGGGCCTCGCTCCTGGGCATGTCCACTGTCTCGATCTTCTCATCTGGGAGAGAGGATGAGGGTTGTCCGGGCAAAAGCGAACGGGTCAGGCATGGGTGCGGGCCTCTGGGCGGGGGCTGATGGGATGTCAGAGAGGCTTGCAAATGAAGAATATTTAGCCCCGTGAGTCCATTAAGACAACGGCAAAATTATGATTGCACCTAATACCATTGAATGCGTTTATGAACGTGGTGTCTTAAGGCCGCTAGAAGAGGCCCAGATGGGCAGATGCGACCTTTCAAAATATTACGGCATACTTGGCAAGGCATCCGCGGAGAGATTAGCAGAGCTTGAAGGCACTAATGACTCAGAAGATCTTGAACTCCTGCAGATTGAGGGGAACATTGAGATTGGCAGCCCGGTTAGAAAGGCCAAAGGCATAATCAAGCTTGATCCTGCCGTAGCCAGAGATATCGCAGATAGCGAATGATCTTTTTGAAGAAGTAAATGCTTCCAGACCTGCCGAGGGGTTAACGTTTATATAAAAAGAGAGCTACGATGAATGTGATGCAGAGGCTAACCGCTTACGTCTCCGGCAAGGTCCAGAAGACCGGCTACAGGGCAAGGGTTGTCACCATTGCTCAGAATTTAAGGCTGAAAGGATATGTGCAGAACCTAGAGGACGGACGCGTGAAAGTGGTGGCCGAGGGCGAGACCATTGACCTTGAGATCTTGCTTCGGGCGCTTGACATCAAGAATACATTAATCCATGTGGTCGACATCAAGATAGAGTATTCTTCTGCAACAGGCGATTTTGAAGGTTTCTTCAAGGTTGTATCCGGCGGAGGCGAGACGGATCAGAGGCTTGATGTAGCTGCAGAAAAGCTCACAGAGCTTATCGTTGTTAATAAAGATATTTTAATAGAACTAAAAGCCACTCGTGAAGAATTAAAGAGTGAAATCAAAGCCACTCGTTATGAGCTGAAGGAGACGCGTGAAGATATCAGAGAATCAAGTGAAGCAATTGTGGGTGAGATTGGAGAACTACGCTCTGACATGAAGGAAACCCTTGGCGAGAGGTTGATGAGAATTGAATCAGACGTCTCCCAGATAAAGGCAAAGGTCGGCCTCTGAAGATGATCCATAAGAACTCCTTGAGCAGCGAAGCCATCGCCAGATTATTATCGCCCAGATGAGCCTGTTGCAGAAATCATCATGCATGGTGACGGCCCTCTCGGCGGGGGCTGATGGGGGCGAGCGGAAATGCGGCGCAGGACTTCAAAACGAGATTATGGGACTTAGGCGGAAGGGTCAATTGTTAATGGCTTTTCATTGACCATTAGGACTTCCCGCCCAGAATCTTTTCGTAGCGCTGCACAATTCTCTCCAGAATATCCATGTCGTAGGGCTGGTGGGCAGGCACCAGGATATCCGCCTCAATTCCGGCAGAGTCGGGAGCAACCGTTAGGCCGCCCTCCTGCACGATCAGGCGCAGGTCGCGGGCCATCTCCTCGATCATGGGCGTGAGCGGCTTAATTGCCCGGGCGGTTTTCGCCCTCTGCCGGAATCTCTTGAGCAGCGAATCGATCTCCACCGCCAGGGGCTCGACGTCCCCGCAGCCCGACTCCTGGCAGATCCTCTCCGCGCTCTCCTTGAGCTGGGAAAGCGTACGCACGCCCGCCTCCAGCATCTGGCCGGTGTAGTGCTGCTTGACCCTTTCCGCATAGCCGGGAGCGAGTACGAGAAGCTCGATCTCTTTTAGGCGCTCCAGGTCCACCGCCTCGGGCTTATAGGGATTTACTACTATGTAGTCCAGGGCAAGGCGCAAAGCCAGGCTCTCGTACATGGGCGAGACTCCCACCAATCTCTTGTCTTTGAGAAGGGCTCTTCGGATGGCCTGGGGATTGCAGGAGCTTATGCCGAAGTAATCGGCGAAGCCTGGCGTGGTGGTGAGCAGCTTGGTGCGGCTGAACTTCTCCGCATTGATGAGGCCCCTTTCCACCAGCTCTTTCACATGATCGTAGCTCTTGTTGCCCCGGATCTCCACCAGAACGCTCTGTTTGATGGGCTGCTTGTAGGCGATGATGGCCAGCGTCCTGATGAGGGGTGCCTCGATCTCCTTGGGGGCGAAGGAGAGGACGCGCCCGGCCAGGCCGAAGCGAACCTGCATGGAATAGCCCTCGCCAATGCTCTTGATCTCGATGCCTGAATCGCGGGCGGCGTACTCCGTCGCCAGGTCGTCCGCCAGGGCGCGCGCCCGCTCCTGGGAGAGGCCGGAGAGATCCGCCAGCTCCCGCGGCGAGAGCGTTCTGCCTGAGGCGAAGAGGGCGGCTTCGATGACGGCTTTGGCATAGGAATCTGTGGTCAAGATAATCCTGGGTGCGATGCTCATTAAAAGGGTTTAAGCTTGCGCTAATATTTTCCCTCAAGGCGTGGGCGCTGGAAGAATTTCCTGCACCTCGAACTCCTTTTTAACCGCCTCTCTTATATCGCAACCGATGCCCTTAGCCACGTTCCTGCCGGGAACGGTCACCTCCAGCCGCAAGGTCAGCTCCGAGTACCTGGAGTTCATCAGCAGTCGATGTCGGAAGCCTTCTCCAGGTCGAAGTCCACCATCCAGGTTATCTCCGGCTCCCTGATGGACCAGTTGATGATCGGCTCCATGTTCATGATGCTATTAGGAACGATAATTCTCTTGTTGTCGGTGGTTCGAATTACCGTATGCCTCAGGGTCAAGTCCTCCACCTGGCCGTATTCTCCTCGGAAGTCTACCGAATCTCCCACCCGGAAGGGCTGGAAAACAGCTATGAAGACGCTGGAGGTGAAGTTGGAGAGAGAATCCTTGGCGGCATAGCCTATGGCCAGACCTGCAATGCCTGCGCCGGCAAGCATGGCTGTGGCCAGGCTGCGTAGCTGCGGTACCTGAGAGATGATGAGTATCAGGCCGATTACATAGATGGTGGCCGAAAACAGCCTGCGGATCATGAGTTGCATGGTCTCGTCCATCTTCATTTGCACCTTGCTCACCACAGTGGGAATATAATTCACCAGCATGCGGTCTACGATGCGCACAGCGGTGCGAGTTAAAAGTGCTATTATTATTATAACAACTGTGCTTACAAAAATAAATGCCAAATCTATGCTGCGGATGGTATTTGCCAAAATCTGGACAAAGACCAGGTCAACATGTCTGCCCGTCATTGAATCTACAGATTGTTGAATCCAATTTGCCAGAAGAATCGGATCGGTCATGCCTGCCATTGCTGTAAGATTCATTAGAGCTAGGAACGGAAAATAAGTACTTAAACATTTCCGGATTCATAGGGACAATACAGAACTGAAGATGGACTGTAGAGTTTAAAAATAATGGCGGCTTTTTGCCGCCTAAGAGAACATCCTCAGGGCTTCTTCCGATCCTTCGACCTCATCCCCGAGCACCTTTCTGATTGCCACCTCGAAATCGCTCTTGCCAACCGAAGATGCGCCTCTTCGCAGAGCATTCATGCCTGCCTCAACCACAATGGCATTGAGGTCGGCACCGCTCGCTTCCTCGGTTGTCTTGACAATCTCCGTCAGGTCCACGTCCTCATCCTTCTTCATCTTCCGGGAATGAATCTCCAGGATCTTGAGCCTTCCAGCTGCAGAAGGCATGGGAATCTCAATGATCCTGTCAAAGCGACCAGGCCGCAGCAGCGCCGGGTCCAGAATATCTATTCTGTTCGTAGCCGCGATGATCTTGATGTCACCCCTGGTCCTAAATCCGTCCATCTCCGCCAAAAGCTGCATCATAGTGCGGTTGACCTCCGCGCTTCCCGTGGTGCCGTCATGGGTACGGATGCTTCCCACAGCGTCGATCTCGTCGATGAATATGATGCTGGGGGCCTTCTCGCGCGCCATCTGGAAGATATCGCGAACGAGCTGCGCCCCCTCTCCAATGAACTTGTGCACCAGCTCCGAGCCGGACATATGGATGAAAGTGGCCCTGGATTCGTGAGCTACAGCCTTGGCGAGCATGGTCTTGCCCGTTCCCGGCAATCCGTAGAGCAGGACGCCTCTGGGCGGTTCTATGCCGATATCCTTGAAGATTGCGGGATTCGTGAGCGGCAGCTCCACGGTCTCCCTGATCTCTTGAATCTGGCTTTCCAGACCGCCCACCTGTTCGTAGGACACATCGGGAGCCTCTATCAACTCCATTACTTTGGCGCGGACATCCACAGAGCGGTCCAGGACGCGAACGATGGTCAGAGAGTTGTTTATGGCCACACGAGAGTTGGTCTGGATGATCCCCATCAGCTCCGGCGGAGCAGTAGTGATGAACTCCTGATTATTGCCGTGCTGCCTGAGCAGGACATAGTCCGACCCCATCTCCACAACCGTTGCCAGGAACAGCGGCATCCTCTTGAGGAGCACATTCTCTTTCTTCAGCCGCTCAACCTCTCGCAGATATTTTTTGTTGGCAATGAGGGACTCGAAGAGCTTTGCTCTTACCTCTTCCCTCTCCATCCTGGTGGTTTCCAGCTCTTCGGCGAGGCTCTTGTTGTCGGACTGCAGAGCGTTTATCCTCTTTACGAAGGACTCCTGAATGGTCTCTTGACCGGAAATGGCCGATGTTTCACTCATATAAATAAGTCCTGAGTCTTTCAAGCTTATAAATTCATTCCTAAGGCCTATAGAGATCTTAAATTGAAATAAAATTAATGAGTGTGGTGTTGACTCGCAAGAAATATATGCAAAGAGTATACCAATACTGTTAATAAATAATCGGATGTTAAATGCAAAACTCAAGATAAGCAAGAGGTACTCTAATTTAGCATTCTTATCTTTCTTACGGCCAAGAAAAAATTTATATATAGATATTCGAGGAGATTGCTATGAAAAAAGAGGTCTTAACTAATGAGCCTAAAGAAGTATTTGGGAAAATGCCTGCCGCTAGAATTGCATACAAAATCGAGCCCGAGAGAGCCAAATTCAAGGAGTTGACGCTCGCTAATCCCAACTACTTCGGCAACATTTCAGGGATAGCTCTTGAACCGGTAAAGATCATGAGCTCAAATACCTCTTATGAAGAGATCAGATGTCTTGGATACGATCCCTTTTTTGAGAAGCTTCAAGCTGTTATTTTTATAAAAAAGTCTTTTGGATACAGCGGAGGCATATGCACCAACGGCTCTCCTGAGCATGTGCGATTCTACCTGTCTTACGATAATGGGGCCACCTGGAAGGATCAGGGTATGGCAAGCTTTACGGCCTATGATATTCCTGGAGACAAGCCTCTGGAATACGCTGTAACGCTGCGCATTGATCCTGCAAAGGATTTCTGCAACAAAGAGGTCCTTCCTAAAGTAAGGGCTATTCTCTCCTGGAGCAGTCCCCCTCCCGAAAATATGCCGAACCATTCCCCCGTCTGGGGGAACGTGAAGGAGAACTGCATTCAGATAGATGTTTTAAAGTTCCCGCCACTCAAGAAGCTTCTCGAGCATGCTGAAATTTCTCTGCCGGATAATTTGAAGCTGATTGATATGGAGCAGCAGATCAAGGTCAAGGAGCCCAAGATCTTAAGCCTGACGGAGATTCAGCAGATCTGCAAGAAGCAAAATGTGCCAGAGCAGCGCTACCTCTTCCCTAATATTAAAAAGGCCATTGCAAAGTCCCAATCATCGGCATCGCTATCATCACTATCTCTTGCCAACAGCGCTATCTTTTCCGAACTCAAGGTCGATTTGGGGAAGGTCATTTCTGAGATTAACAAGACGGATGGAAACACTAATTATGAGGAATTGCAGTGCATCGGCCTGGATCCCAATTACGAATGCTTAGTTGGAATATTTACAGTCAAGCTGCCTTATGGATTTTTAGGTAATCTTTGCAGCAAGGGAAGCACTCAGTATATTGCTTTCTGGGTGGATTGGGGAACAGGCCTATGGGAGTGGGTTGGTACGGCGCAGGCAAATGTGCATGATATCAGCCACATTCCGGCTGAAGGATTGAAGTATGCAGTCTCCCAGCCTGTGAACCTCGCCAAACACAGAAATCCATGCCAGGACGGTCCTGTCATTGCCAGGGTCAGAACCATTCTCTCCTGGGAGGTTTCCCCGCCACCAAACAGCCCTGATTATATTCCCACTTGGGGAAATCGCGAGGAGACGCTGATCCATATCTACCCCGGGCCAGTCTGTCAGACGGGAGATTATACACCCTATATCCAGTCAATCTGCGGCGTGCCCGTCTGCAGCATAGATCCGGATACGGGATTTGCACCGGGAGAATGTCCTTTTGGCGGTGGGGTTTCCATCTTCGGACATATACCCGGAGCTCCTAATTTATCGACGCCAACGGCAAATAAGCCTAGGTACAAGATATCCGTAAAGGAGCATCTCGGAGGAAGCTGGCAGCATCTGAATGATAGCTTCGGTATTTACCTTGACAGGCAAGTTGGTTCGAGCATGTCCACCAGTGCTCCTGTAACCGTCTCTGTCGACTCGGAGGGCTACTACACCTATCTCGAAGCTCCGCCTCAACCGGGCGTGGGCTGGGCCAAGATCAATCCGCCGGGCCTTCTTGCCGTTTGGAACACTGCCGGAAAGACCGGGCTTTGGGAGATCAGAATAGAGGCCAAGGATCCGGTTACCTCAAATGCCTTTGCAGCAGGCCAGACAGAATGCAGTCCTTCCGGGACGATCGTACAGAATGTGATCATAGATCTGGACCAGGAGGCTCCCAAGACCAAGATAGCGATCACTGAGTTTTCCAGGAATGGCGGTCCGAAGCAGAAAGCAAAGAGCTGCGACACATTCCAGATAGGTGATATAATCTACGGCACCTACGAAGTTAGCGATGAGCACTTCAGGACTCTAGAGCTGTCTGTTGAGCCATCAGGATTTGCTCATGGATCCCATGTCATTCCAGGATCTAGGTCATATCCAGATGTTCCCACAATTGGGGAGAGTGGAGAGTGGCATTTGGACACGACGAATATGGAACCGTGTGGATATGTGGTGCGCATAAGATCCTGGGATAGGACTATTGTAAGCTGCAATGGGAACTGGTACAACGACGGATCTTTTGTGGGCTTCTGCCTGACTGGGGCAAAGTAACCAGGTGGATGCAGCATATGATAAGATGATCACCCTGAATAAGCACGTTGCCTCTCCATTCGAAGTGGTAGAGAGAAAAGGCATAGGCCACCCGGATACCCTGGCGGACGGCATCTCTGAGGCCATCTCCCGCTCTCTCTGCCGGTTTTATCTGGACGAGTTCGGCCAAATCCTGCACCACAATGTGGACAAGGTCCTCATCATCGCAGGCAAGAGCGCGCCGCGTTTTGCAGGAGGCGCGATTCTAAAGCCCCCCTGCGTAGTCGTGGGCGGCCGGGCCAGCCGACCATCCGGAAAGCCGATCAACGATATCATTGAGGAGGCAACAGCATCACTCTTCCATAAAACCGTGAAAAATCTGCAGCAATTCGATGTCGAGCCGCGCGTGGAAGAAGGCGCACCGGAGCTACGAAGCCTCATTGGCCGGGGAGCCAATGATACCTCCATCGGAGTTGGTTACGCACCGCTGAGCGAGACCGAAGAGCTCATCCTGGATCTGGAGGATGTTGTGAGAAGCGTGCATGGCGTGGGAGAGGACACCAAGCTCATGGCGGTGCGAATAGGAGACAAGCTGACCCTCGTAGTAGCAGCGGCCATGGTCTCCCGGTACATAAATTCGCGAGAGGAATACGATGAGGCCAAGGTTGCCGTCCAGGAGGCAGTCATGAGAAAGGCCGAGGGTGCCGGGGATGTGGAGGTCTGTGTGAACTGCGCCGATGCCGGGGAGAACATCTACCTGACAGTGACCGGCACCTCCATCGAAATGGGCGACGACGGAGCCACGGGCCGGGGCAATCGCGGCAACGGCCTGATCACGCCCATGCGGCCCATGACCATGGAGGCCATAGCCGGAAAAAACCCGGTCAGCCACGTGGGCAAGATCTACAATGTGCTGGCTCAAAAGGCAGCCGCTGAGATCGCTGAGCTGGATGGGGTGGGGGAGGCCTATGTAACTTTAGTCAGCAAGATCGGCTCGCCCATCAGCCGGCCGCTTCTGCGCGGCGTACAGATCTCAGGCGACACGGCGCTGACCCCGGCAATGGAGGCGAAGGTCGATGCCATACTGGACTTCTGGCTGGAGAGCACTGACGCCCTGGTGGAGCAGTTTGTCAAGGGGAAGCTGACTTTATTCTGATTTGGCTACCTCTTTTTTGGCCATCTGCAGTCTCTGCTTGGCGTTGTAGCCTGTGGCTTTTTCCAGGAAATTTCTAAAGCGCTTGTTGGTATCCATGGCGACGACGTCGTCCGCGCCTATCGCCGACTCTGTGGTCACTGTGAGCTTCTTGCCGGTGATCGACACACAGATGCTTTTAAGCGCTCCAAAGCTGAGAAGTAGCTTGCCTTCCTCCTGCTTGATCTCAGCCGGAAACTCCTCTTCCAGTGCCTTTTGAATTCGCTCTAAATCGGGCTTGAAGCCTCGCTTGAATGAGTAGTCCATGAACAGAGATTGGGCCTGTTCCTGTATAGATCTTTCGAGCGAAAATTGCGATGATTATCAATAATGAATTCGGGATGATGGAGGAAAGAATTATTAAAGTCAGCAGGGCGAATGGGGATTGAGAATCGTCAAAGGATGCTCATGACAGAAGATATGGAAAAGGCCCTCCTGGAAAAGATTGCTTCCTGCCTAGAGAAAGGCGACCTGGATGCTTGCGTTGGCGATGCAATTGCTTTAGCCAAAAAGATGGAAATAAGCCCGCAAAGACTTCTGGAATTGTCTGAAATCCAGGATAAAGCCAAGCAATACAAACATGTGTATATTCTGGTATTAGCAGCTGCAGAAGGCCTCGATGAAAAGGCGTTGGCATACAATAATGCAGGAAGGGCCTCATATTTTTTAAATAACCTCGAAAGGTCTGAAGAACTCTATAAAAAGGCCATCAATTTTGATTCAAATTATGTGTTGGCACACACAGGCTTAGGCGTGGTGCTCATTGATTTGGGGAGAAAAAAAGAGGCAGAAGAGCAGTTCCGTATGGCTATCAGGATTGATCCGAATTCAGCAGAAGCCTACAATAATTTAGGCAACCTGCTCAAAGATTTGGGTAGAAATGATGAGGCAGAGGTGCAATACCGTTCGGCAATAAAGATTAACCCGAATCTAGCAGAACCCCACAATAATTTAGGCAACCTGCTCAAAGATTTGGACAGAAATAATGAGGCCGAAGAGCAGTATAGGCTTGCCACCAAAGCTAATCCAAATTCTGCTGTAGCTTACTTTAGCTTGGGCATACTGCTCAATAATCTGGGGAGAAAGAATGAGGCAGAGGAGCAGTATCGTCTCGCTATAAAAGCTGACCCGAATTATTCGGCGGCTTACTACAACTTGGGCATGCTGCTTGAAGATCTTGGTAGAAAGAGCGAGGCGGAAGAGCAATATCATATGGCCATAAAGGCTGATCCGAATTATGCGGCAGCTTACAACAACTTGGGTATATTGTTCAAAGATCTGGGCAGAAAGATTGAAGCCGAAGGGCAGTACCGCCTCGCCATTAAGGCAGACTCAAATTATTCGACGGCTTGCTACAACTTGGGCATACTGCTCATTGATTTTGGGAGAATGAATGAGGCAGAGAAGCAATTCCGGCTGGCCACCGAAATTGATCCAAATTATGCAGCCGCCTATTACAACTTGGGCGTTCTGCTCGCAGATCTGGGAAGAAAGGATGAGGCAGAAAAGCAGTATAGGATGGCATTAAAAGCTGATCCGAATCTTGCCGCGGCTTACTCCAACTTGGGCGTGCTGCTCGCAGATCTGGGAAGAAAGGATGAGGCTATAGAGCAGTACCGTCTCGCAATCAAGGCCGATCCCAATCTTGCCGCAGCTCACAACAACTACGCAAATCTATTGAGAAAAGGGAGGCGGTTTAGCGAGGCAGAAAAAGAAGTAAGAATTGCGCTGGATATTGATCCTTTGGACCCAAATTATTTGGGAACTCTTGGCGACATTTTGGCTGATGAAGATTGGTTGGATGAATCAGAGAAAAAATACAAATTCGCGCTGGAGCACTCTGATAAAATGGATGACTCGGCCAAATCGGAAATCCACAATAACTTGGGCTGGGTATATACCAAAAAGAAGCTTTTTTCCAAGGCAAGAAAAGAGTTTTCCATGGCTAGAACCATCGATCCAAGAAACATAAAAGCGATAAGGAATCTTCGGCTCGTCGAGAAAGTCGAGACGTCTTCAGGCATGTTCCCTTCAGAGATAACAATAGAGCAAATTATGATTGCTATATTTCTGGTTTTGCCGCTATTATTGGTGTCAATCTACTTTTTCTGGACAGAAAAACTGAAGGAAACATCGTTTACAGCTCTGTTGATGTTCTTCACTGCAACAATCCTCTTTGTCCTTCTCTACAGGAGTATGGAGAGATGGAGACTTAGTGTAGGACCTAAAGGAGTCGAATTTGAGATGAGCACTGAGCACAGACTTGCACCTGCTCAGGCCCAGATCGAAATCGAACGTTGAATTGAATTAAGCATCGAGCCGGTCCGGCAGCCCTGCAACAATCCCTGCAAAATTTTTATCTGCATTTTTCTTTTTAATTGCAGCCAGCTTGACGATCTCATCCTTGTTTATCTCTCTTCTGTCAAACTGCACCCCTTCCAGCAGCTTTACCCCCCGCTCCGATCTGACTATCACAGTGGAGTATCCATCCGGGCTTCCAATCGAGCCTATGGATATATCTGCCAGCCGATTGACCAGATCACCGCAAAACGAGCAGCCTGCCCTCACAGCGTTCTCAAGCTCCCGCACACGGCAGGAGTACTGTTTGCCGTCTACTGTCACTATGAATTTTCCTCTGGCGATCTGCATCTTTTCGGCCTTATCCAGATCTATGCCGAAAAGCTCTCTGACGCGACTTTTGAGGGATTCGTAATCGAAGCTTTCGAAACAGAAGAGCCCTATGAGAAACATCTCTGCGTCCGGAAATTTTTCATCGAAATAGCCCTGCCTCTGCAATTTCCTGACCACTCGGATCTGACAGGGCGTGCCGACAACTGCAATTCTCCTTTTGCCCCTCTGCAAGGCATCCAGGAGCGGGGCGATAACAGACACCCGCACATACTTCGTCCCCTTTGCCTGCAAAATTGACTCAGTTTCGTCAACCAAAGCAGCATTCGCTCCGCAGATCTTATTTTTTTGGGCAACCACAGCCGCATCCAGCAGGCCCATCTCAATTCTCCGTTGGAGAATTGAGGTCGCCATGCCCCCATCCTGCCCCTCTATGCTGCTCTTGCCGGCAAACATCTCCCTATTGACTCCCAGGTCGCTATCAATCGTTCCACTCAGAAATTCCTCTTCCAACTCTATTATATCTGCAGAGGACAGCGGGTAGATGTTTTTTCTTTCCAATATGGAGCGCGTGGGACATACCAGGGCACATGCTCCACATGCAATGCAGTCCTCTGATAATTCTCCGTAGGGCGTATCCACATCCCTGGAAACTCCTCGATTCTGAGCATTGATGGCCGAGACACCCACCAGCTCCTCGCAGACCCGGTGGCATAGCCCGCAGAGGATGCAATTTTTATCCTCTAAAATAAAGCGAGGCTTGAAAATCCCGTATTCTCCGGCCAGCTCCTGTAATCTTTTCTCCTGGGGGCATCGGGCTATGAGAAGCTCTAATATCATCTTCCTAATGTCCGCAACCTCCGGAGAGCAGGTATTTACGACAAGGCCATCCTCCACCGGATAGTTGCAGGCGGTGACAAACTTTTTCCGGCCATTTTTAACGATTTGCACAGTGCACAGCCGGCAAGATCCATAGGCTTCGAGAGAAGGATGATGGCATAGCGTGGGTATATGGATGCCGGCCAGCCTCGCCGCCTCCAGGATCGTGACCGGGCCACCCTCGGCATCGGTCTCAATCTCATGACCGTCGATATTTATTCTGAGCTTCATCATGCCTTCTCATCTCTCTTGAAGTCGCCTTTCGCTTTCGCTAAACTGGTCGGGGAAGCAGACTGGGAAAGGCCGCGAGAAACCTTCCTGACGGCTCTCGCCTTTGGCGGACAGACATCGAAGCAAATGCCGCATCGAGTACAGCGGGATTGATCTATGACACAGATGCCGGCCTCCCCTTCCTCGATTGCTCCCTGGGGACAGTTCTTCTGGCACAGGCCGCATCCCATGCATATCTCGGGCTCTATGTGATATGAAACAAGGGCTTTGCAGGCCAGAGAGGGGCACCTTTTCTCGATTATATGGGCCGCATATTCATCTGGAAAGTGGGACAACGTGCTTAAAACCGGATTGACGGCTGTGCGGCCCAGAGCACAGAGGGACGCCTTTCTCATCAGTTCGGCAATCTCCTTGAGGAGCTGCAGATCTCCCTCCTGCCCTCTGCCGGAAACGATGCCGTCCAGTATCTCTCGCATTCGCAACAGGCCCTCCCGGCAGGGCAGGCACTTGCCGCAGGACTCATCGCAGAGAAAGTCCACAAAGTAGCGGGCCAAATCGACGGCACAGGTATCCTCGTCTATGACGATAATGCTGCCTGAGCCCATCATAGAGCCAAGGCGAGTAAGCTCGTCGAAGTCAACCGGCGTCTGCAAATACTGCGCCGGAATTATTCCCCCGGAGGGGCCGCCTGTCTGCACTCCTTTGAGCTTCTTCCCTCCAGGAATTCCGCCTCCGATCTTGTAAATTATATCGGCCAAGCTCATGCCCATGGGAACCTCCACCAGACCGGTATTGTTGACCTTTCCTACCAGTGAGAAGATCTTGGTTCCCTTGCTTCTTTCCGTTCCAATGGAGGAAAACCATGCAGCCCCCCGGTTGATGATGAGCGGGATATTGGCCCAGGTCTCCACATTGTTGAGGATGCTCGGTCGATTCCAGACTCCGCACTCCGAGGTATGGACGTACTTGGGCCGGGGCTCGCCCACCTTGCCCTCCAGGGCGTTCATGAGAGCGGTCGACTCTCCGGAGACGAAGGCTCCTGCCCCTCTATGCACGGATACGTCAAAATCAAATCCGCTGCCAAGTATGTTCTCACCGAGAAGCCCCAGCTCTCTGGCCTGATGCAGGGCGAATTTGGCATTTTCCACGGCCAGAGGATACTCCATGCGCACATAGATGTAGCCGCTATGCGCTCCAACTGCATAGGCTCCAATTATCAGGCCCTCCAAAACGCTGTGCGGATTGCCCTCCATGAGGGCACGATCCATAAAGGCGCCTGGATCTCCCTCATCGCAATTGACGATCACATACTTGGGCTGGCCTGGCGCTCTAGCCGTCGATTCCCATTTTTGCCCGGTGGGAAAGCCACCCCCGCCCCTCCCTCGGAGGCCCGACTTTTTTATCTCTCCAATCACCCCAAGGGTCGTCATTTGTGATAGGACGCGCGCTAGTGCAGCATAGCCGCCCAGAGCTATATAGTCGTATATATTTTTTGGATTTATTTTTATATTATTTTTTATTAAAAATCTCATCTGATGATTATAAAATGGGATATCATCTTCCAGTATTGCCTTTTGGCCGGTTGCAGGATCTGTGTAAAGCAGGCGTTCCACCAGCCCGCCTTTGAGAAGGGTCTCCTCCACGATCTCCGGCACATCATCCGGCTGGACGCCCAGGTAATAGATTCCCGGCGGATATACAACTACGAGAGTTCCCTTTTCGCAAAAGCCGGGACACCCCGTCTCCTTAATGCTGATCTCTCTTTGCATACCCCTTTTCTCCACCTCTATTTCAAAGGCGCTGACGACCTTTCGCGCGCCAAGGCCCAGACACCCGGTACCGGTACAGATTGCCACCTCTTTTCTACCGGGGTCTCTCTTGCGCGTGATTTCATCTCTCAAGACCTCCAGATCCTGGATTGATGTAAGTCTTACCATCTCTTCCCCATTTTTCCTATCATCTAATAGTACTAACTATCGGAAGCAAGCTGCTCCAGAATTTTTTCTACCTTCTTGGAGTCCACCCGACCATGATATTCATCATCTGCGACTATTACCGGGCCGATGGCGCAGCATCCCAGGCAGTTGACCCTATTTAAAGTGAAATTAGAGTCCGATGTAGTCTGTCCCTGTTTTATCCCCAATTTTAACTCGGTTGTATCCAGCAATCTCTGAGCGCCTCGCACCTGGCAGGCGGTTCCCATGCAAACGCATACTTTATGCCGGCCTACTGGAGAGAGACTCATCGCTTTATAGAAGCTTGCCACTCTGAATATCTGGCTTGTTGGAATTTTAAGCCTATGGGAGAGCTCCTCGATTGCTTCTTTGGAGATCCAGTGCAGCTCGCTTTGCAGATCTAAAAGCAACTGGATCAAGAAACCTTCTCTCCCATGGTATTTTTTTATTATATTATC
>JAPKYA010000080.1 GCA_026394565.1 Methanothrix sp. | reverse complement strand
TGTTGATGGGATGATTGGCGAGCTAAGGAGAATATTCATTTTTTATGATATACTTTTAGGAATATAAATCTGAAGAAAAGTCTAATGTAATAATATGACAACTATAAATAGATTAAGTTAATTTAAGCAACACAGCAATTAAGATATAAAACTTGAGCCATTCTCTCCTTAGCGGGACCATTACGCCTATCCATCCTCAAAACGTCCTCATAAGTTTCCTGAGCTTGATTTACCCGTCCCAGGCACAATTGAGCATCTCCTCTGCCAATCAAGGCATCAGTATTATTCCCGTCCAGGGCGATGGCTTTGTCATATGCAGCCAGTGATTCGTTGCATTTGCCGAGCTTGGCGAGAGCAAATCCCTCTCTCATCCATGCGGCGGCATTATTTGGGGCCAGTTCGGTGAGATTAGTGAGTGTCTCCAAAGCCTCATCATTTCTCTTTAGCAGTAGCA
Organism: Methanothrix sp.; assembly: GCA_026394565.1. Classification (GTDB taxonomy): domain Archaea; phylum Halobacteriota; class Methanosarcinia; order Methanotrichales; family Methanotrichaceae; genus Methanothrix. The sequence continues at coordinate 25,590 of JAPKYA010000080.1, read as the reverse complement.
ACATCAGGCCTTTCTGGAAAAGTGCATCCTCATTAGTGGGATCTAGATCTAGAACCTTTGAATAGCTCTTTTCCGCTTCGGCATACAGCTTCAATGCCTCAAGGGTCTGGCTGCGCCCTAGCCATGCATCTGTATTAGTGGTGTTGATATTGACTGATTGATTGTAAACCAAAATAGCATCCTCAAATCTCCCCAGCCTTTGAAGAGCTTTGGCTTCCAGATACCAGCCTTCAGCATTATTAATGTCTATGTCCGTAGCCCTGTTGAAGCATTTTTGTGCGTCTTCCCACATTTCCATGCGCGAAAAGACCTTTCCGCACGCAATCCACAGCACGGGATTGGAAATGTTCTTCTCTACCGCATCCTCAATCATGGCACGGGCTTCATCGGTTCTATTTTGTGCGAGAAGAACTTCGGCCTTGACTACATAAGCTTGAGCATTTTCTTTATCCAATGCCATTGCCGCTTCGCAGCATTTTATGGCCTCAGAGAATTTGCTCATGCACGCTGCAGCCCTGCCTTTGCCAACCCAGGCATCCGAATTTGTCTGATTGTATGTTATGGCTTTTTGCAGCGCATCATAAGCTTTGCTGCAATTGTCCTGGGAAAGCAACTCCATGCCTTGATTGTAGCAGTCTTCAAGGTTTGAACACATAATTTCTGTAGAATTATTTTGGCCGCTAGAAATAAAAACAGTGGCCATTAAAAGAGCTATTTCTGCCCAGTAGAGTCTCCTCATCCTACCGTACCTCCTAATAAACATAAGTTTTGCGTTGTTGTCGATAAATAGTTTTCATTAAAGAAAATTGATTAAAGTTAGATGGATGACATAACCATTTTCATCAAAATACATGATCAGGAAATGTGATCTGCCAAGAACCTCATCGAAATGCAATGCATCGGTAAGTGGATAAAAAATGATTTAAAGAAGGCTCTCAAGGGAAATTCTTATTTCTTTGCAACACCTGCTAAACGTGCCGCCGGTTTGCTTTCGGCAGAGAAAAGGCGATGATGATGAAGCTATTTAAACGCCAATTAATGCGCAACCTGGAGGCTCGGAGCCTGCTGGAGCTTTTCTTTGTCACAGCCGTCTTCTCCGTTTTAGGCATCCGCTTCTTTCTAGCCTTGACCGGTTATCCCAGTCTGCACCCCGGCAATCTGCACATCGCTCATGTCCTTTTGGGCGGAGTGCTCATGATGATCGCCCTGGTCATTGCTCTCGCTTACATCAACAAATCTGCCTATTATCTGGTGGCCGTCCTGGGTGGCTTTGGATTTGGGGCCTTCATAGACGAGCTGGGCAAGTTCATCACCGGCGACAACGACTACTTCTACCGGCCTGCAGTGACCCTGATTTACCTGGTATTCGTTCTGCTCTACCTGGCCATAGAGACCTTTGTCAATAAGCCCGGGCTCAGCGAGCAGGAGAAGCTGATCAATGTCCTGGAGATCGCCAAAGAGGTGGTCCTGGAAGACCTGGATCACCGGGAGAGAAGACGGGCGCTGGATCTGCTAAAAGAATGCTCTCCCTCCGATCCGGTGACAAAAGCGCTGAGAGAGCTGCTTTATGCTACTGAGTCTGTGCCCGTTCCAAGGCCCGATATCTACTCTGCCGCCAAGTATCGCGGCAGAAAGATTTACCGGAAGCTGGTGCAAAAAACCTGGTTCGTAGGTGCAGTGATCTCTTTCTTCATCCTGCAATCGCTCTTCGCCCTGGGTCTGGACTTCTTTTTGCTGTATATGAAGCTGGAATGGATGGTGGATCTGCATACCATCTTCCCCTCGCTCTCTCTCTTCGATCTGATTGGCCTTCTCTCGGCCACACTGGCAGCAGCCCTGGTGGTCGCCGCCGCCATAAAGATAAAAAACAGCCGCCTGAAGGCTTATGAGCTCTTCAAGGACGCAGTCCTGGTGCAGATCTTTCTGGTGCAGGTATTCCTCTTTTACAGGGCTCAGCTTCTCGCCATCCTGGGATTGGCAGGCAATATCTGCGTTCTTTTCGTGCTCTATTACATGATTCGACAGGAGAAGGCGGCCAATGGCATTTGCGCCTCGTGACGGCTCTTAGTCCCCGCGCTCTATGGTCACGATAACCAAGTTGCCATATTCATCTTGGCTCTTCACCCATCATGGAATATTAGTCTTGCTGATATAATTCCCCGTTTCTGGCAATTTACCAGATTGTTTCTCAAGTCTTTTCTCGTCCGACTTAACTCGGCGTTCCAGTTTCTTGATATCCTCTTCGGGCGGAAGTTCTTCCGGCTTGATCCCCCTCTGCCCAAGCATTTGGCGAACGCTTTTGTTGTTCAGGACATGTTCACTAGTGATGGGCAGTTCCCCGTGCAAATCGTCATGCGACACTTTGTGATTAGTCATTTCCGTAGCCAGATTCTTCGCGGCAATGGTCAGCGTGGGCAGAAAATCTGCCAAGGGGCGACTTTGGGTGATTCCGAATCTGATTTTCATCTCTTGGGTTGTATACCCGCCAAATAAAGCCGCATCGCCCTTCGACCGAATGCGCCCGAAACCCGCATCGTCCACTCCGCGCTCGTAGATGTTTTGCGAGAGCGTCTTCTCCGATTCTCGTAGACGATCCCTAACTTCAAAACGGGCTTGGAGACGTATCCTGTCCTCTATCAATTCTAACTTGCGAGTTTGAACGGCGAAATAGCTTTGGGCAAAAGCAATCGGCTCTTTTCGGGGATCGCCGTTTTGGGCAATCAAATAGCAGGCATAGCGAGTGAGCATGAGGTCGTCGATCTCCCTCAGTCCGCCTTTGCCAAGTGTGATCATTTTAGTGACAGCACTAAAATGATCGCTGCTATCGAATTTTGCTGTTTCACAGGACTCGATAGCCCGCTTTATGGCCGTAGAAAAGTTTTGCCAAGTAGTGTATCCCAACTGCGTTTGCAAATCTCTAGCAAACCAGAATTCGGTGCCGTCATCCAATTTATGAGCTAACGAATCAAAATGGCTCTGCATTTGCTGGATAAGTTCTCTATTCATCTATATTTCCTCTTCCAAGCTGTAATTGTTATGAAGATATAACTCCTTTTTGATATATCTCAACGTTCATTCTTGCACCTAATGTCTGAGACTTGCACCTAAAGTCAGGCCTAAATGAGAGATTAGGTGCAAAGCCCCTCTTCTCGCAACCTTCATATAGACGTTCAAACACCCGATATCACACTTTGATCTAAATCGCATTGGAGGTATTAAATGGCAGCAGGACAATTCGGTGGACAGACACCCATATTCATTCTCAAGGAAGGCAGCCAAAGAACGGCTGGCCGGGAAGCGCAGAGGTCGAACATCATGGCCGCCAAGGCCGTGGCAGGAGCCGTCAGAACCACGCTTGGTCCCAAGGGCATGGACAAGATGATGGTCGACACCCTGGGCGACGTAGTAATAACCAACGATGGTGTCACCATTCTCAAGGAGATGGACATCGAGCACCCCGCCGCCAAGATGATGGTGGAGATCGCCAAGACCCAGGATGCCGAGGTCGGAGACGGCACCACCACCGCCGTGGTGCTTGCTGGGGAACTGCTCAAGCAGGCTGAGGGTCTGCTGGATCAGGAGATCCATCCCACGGTTATCGCGGCCGGCTACAGGGCTGCGGCAGACAAGTCTTTGGAGATTCTCAAGACCATTGCCGTAGATGTCTCTGTTAAAGATACTGCGTTTTTAAAGAAGATCGCTCTCACCGCCATGACCGGCAAGGGCTCGGGCACGGCTCGAGATGAGCTGGCCAACTTGGCCGTTGAGGCCGTCAAGGCCGTAGTGGATGAGGACGGATCTGTGGACACGGACAACATCACAGTGGAGAAGAAGGTGGGCGGCGGAATTACCGATTCCGAGCTGGTACACGGCATGGTCATCGACAAGGACCGGCTGCATCCCAATATGCCCAAGAAGGTTACAGGCGCCAGGATCGCGCTGCTCAATGCCGCCATCGAGATCGAGAAGACTGAGGTAGATGCCAAGATCGAGATCACCTCGCCCGATCAACTGCAGGCTTTCCTGGACCAGGAAGAAAGCATGCTCAAGGGCATGGTGGATGACATCATGGCCACCGGCGCTAACGTCGTCTTCTGCCAGAAGGGCATCGATGACCTGGCCCAGCACTTCCTGGCCAAGGCCGGCATCTACACTGTTCGCCGCGTCAAGAAAAGTGACATGGAGAAGCTGGGCCGCGCTACCAGCGGAAGGGTTGTCACCAGCATCCACGATCTGACCAAGAACGACCTGGGCAAAGCGGGCACGGTCGAGGAGAGGAAGATCGGCGACGAGAAGATGACCTTCGTGGAAGAGTGCGAGAACCCCAAGTCTGTTTCCATCATCCTGCGGGGCGGAACCGAGCACGTGGTCGATGAGCTCAGCCGGGCCATGGAAGATGCGCTGCGCGTTGTGGGCGTAGTTGTTGAGGACAAACAGCTTGTGCCCGGCGGCGGAGCCCCTGAGGTAGAGCTGGCGCTGCGCCTGCGCGAGTACGCAGCAACCGTTGGCGGTCGCGAGCAATTGGCCATTGAGGCCTTCGCGGACTCCATGGAGGTCATTCCCAAGACCCTGGCCGAGAATGCCGGCCTCGATCAGATCGATTCCCTGGTGGCTCTGAGAAGCCAGCATGAGAAAGGCGTAAAGAGCGCCGGCCTGGACATGGACACCGGCGAGCCCGTGGACATGCTGAAGCTTGGCGTGGTCGAGCCCCTGCGGGTCAAGACCCAGGCCATCAACAGCGCTGCGGAGGCCGCAGTCATGATTCTGCGCATCGACGATGTCATCGCCTCCAAGTCCGGCGGAGCGGGCGGCATGCCCGGCGGTATGGGCGGCATGCCTGGGGGCATGGGCGGCATGGGCGGAGAGGAATAAACCTCTCTCTTCCTCTTTTTTCTTCAAAAAACAAATCCCAAAAGCAAAAGTGTTATCATCTTTCCCAGTCAGATAGGCTGCGATGCAGCGCAAGCTTTTGATGAAGGGCAAGGTCAAAGAGGCCTACGATCTCGGGGACCGACTGGAGTTTCGCTTTACCGACAACATCTCCGTCTTCGATAAGATCATTCCCAGCCTAATTCCATTCAAGGGTGAGACCCTCAGTCGGGAGGGCGTTTATTGGTTTGAGAGAGCTGCTCGGATGGGCATCAAGACCCACTTTTTGGAGTACCGGGCCCCCGCGGGCATGATCTGCAAAAAGGTGGACATCCTCCAGCCGGCGCAGATCACAGAAAGGTCCAAGAATTACCTCATTCCCCTGGAGTGGATCAGTCGCTGGTATGTTGCCGGCTCTCTCTACGACCGGGTAAAGGAGGGACGGGTCCTGGCCAAGGATCTGGGCTTTGCCTCCGGGCACACGATTCGCTCAGGCGAGCCTCTGCCCGAGCCCTTCATCGAGGTCTCCACAAAGCTCGAGAAAACGGACAGATTGCTGAAAAAAGAGGAAGCTCTGCAGATCTCCGGGCTGTCGCCCAAGGAGTATGAGGACGCCCGGGAGGTTGTGCTCAAGATCGATGAGGACATCGGAAAAAGCGTTGCCTCGCGAGGCCTGATTCACGTGGACGGCAAAAAAGAGCTGGCCTTTGACGATGGAAGACAGATCATGGTGATCGATGTCTACGGAACCGCAGACGAGGACCGATTCTGGGACAAGGCCCGCTACGAGGCAGGTGAATTCGTGGACCTATCCAAGGAGTATGTGCGCCAGTACTACCGCCAGACGGGCTACAAAGATCAGCTCTATGCCGCCCGGGACGCAGGCGGCGCGGAGCCTGTCATCCCGGCTCTGCCGTCTCATGTGGTGCAAGAGACGAGCAGAATCTATATCAAGCTCTTTGAGATGATCACTGGAGAGAGGTTTTTGCCCGCCGGGCAAAATTAGGCTTAAATGAATAGATTGGAGCTATAAAATATGAAGAGACTATTGCTAGTTCTTATGTTGATTGCCGTGGCTATCTCCGGCTGCACTGAGAAAGGCCCAAGCGTTGCGGATAAGAGTGCGGAAGAGCTCAAGACTCTGTCCATTGCATCAGCAGAAAACCTGACCAGCTACAGCATCAAGAGTTCAGTGACTCAGATCCTGAAGCTCAATACTGGAACCAATGCAACTCCTGAGAAGGTTACCACAGTCACGGAAAGCGCTGAGACTGTTACCGTCGTAAACCTGTCGAGCTTAGAGGCCCATGTCAACGGCTCGACCAAGAACCAGATGGCGGTTCCTGACCAGTCTGCTAACACCAGCACCACAAGTGTCGATTTTTATCAGATAGGAAACTCAACCTATGTAAATGATAAGAGCGGCAATTGGACTCATCTTGTGGACCCGAGATCTATGAAAGAGGTTTGGGGCCAGAATAAAAATAATCAGGTATTGGCTTTGGCAAAGACATTCAATCTTTCAACAATAGAGAATCTCGGCTCTGAGGCTGTCAATGGCGAGGATGCTTACAAGTTGAAGATAGTAACCGGAAGCGGGGATTACCTCAATCTCCAAAACGCAGCTTTTGCAGTAGCTGCCAAGGTGACCCAGTATCCCATGTATCTGCCTTCCGTCAATAGAACCGAGCTCAATGAGACCGGCAAAATAGAAAAGATGGTCTGGATATCCAAGAAGTCCTGCTTGCCAGTGAAATACCAAAGCCGCATGAGCTTTTCCATGACGCCGGAGATCATAGGTGCTTTAGATGTCAATACCGGCCAGATGAAGATGTTCAATCAATCGATTCGGCTGGGAGAAATCTCGGTCAGCATGGAAACGGCTGATCTGTATTACGACTTTGACAAGCCGATGGACATAACCCCGCCAAAGCAGGCTCTTTCCGCTCCGGCCATCACTCCTACTGAGGTCCAGCCGCAAGTTGCTGTGTAAGCCGGAAATGCCTGAGAATGCATGCGTGAACCACTAGAGCGGCTTTTCCTCAGGGAAAAGCCTGTTTTAGCCATAATGGCGGTGGGTGAGATAGAGCATGCCTACGCCGCGCTGGTCGCCAAGCGCATAGATTCTACCTTTCCTCATACCTGCAGCATCTTCAGTGAGCTGGAAGCGCATGGGCTGGTCAAGTCTCATCCGGAGGGGAGGATCAATTACCTGGAGCTGACAGCGCGCGGCAAAAGCGTAGTCAAGGCCCTGCAAGAGCTGTCGGAACTGCTGCAAAGGCCCGATGCCGTGAGGCAGAGGCTGGAGAGGCTGCGCCAGATGGCATCCCAGGCTGAGGGACAGAACGCGAGCTTACGTCTGGGACCCTTGCGCCGGGATCTGGCAAAGCTCAAGAGCCTGGGAGACGGACCGATGCAAAGGGATGCAGAAGAACTGGATAGGGCGATTGCATCAATGATTTAATTATCCTTGCTGCAGGGCAAAGAAGCGGCGGACTAGGGCTTTGTTCTCATCTGGCGACATAGCAATTATTTCTCCTCAGTTAGCATCTTCGTCGCCTCTTTGGGGCGGGGTGTCTTTATCACCAGTATGCGCAGCGGTCCCTGGCTCTCGTTTATCCAGCGGTGAGGTATTTTGGCCGGGCTTTCAATCAGCGTGTCCACTCCCACCTCGGCTTTCTCCTCGCCGATCTCCACCACGCCCCGGCCTTGCAGCACGTAGAAGACCACATCCACGGGGGTGATATGCTTTTTCAGGGACTCGCCCGGCAGCAATGTGATGTGCGCCACCTGGGCGCTATCAGTATCGCTTATGCTCCTCGCATCCACGCCATGCAAATTGGGCTTGCTCGATACGTCTTTTACTTGGACAACTTTCATGTTAAAAACCTCCGCACCTATCTTTGACTGGATTATTCTTGATACATGCACGAGCTGCAGGCAGTCTCGTTCGCCGCAGCCTCGGGCACATCCTCTGCGCAGGTAAAGCAGGGCACCCAGTCGGTGCTGATGATCTGGTCGCTGCAATTGAGGCCGAAGCATGCCGGTGGCTGCCAATCTGAGGATTTGCCTCTTGAAGCCGCACCCGTCACCCCGATATTGACCCGTGCCGAGACTTCTGCGACAGCCGCGTCCGGCCCATCCACTGAGAAGGCCTCGATGTGGGCCCGGTTCACATAAATCCCCTTATCCCTGGCCCGCGCCCTGTACACAATGCTCCTGCTCTCACCCGGATTCAGATCCAGAATGGTCCAGGTCATCAGGTTCGATCTATTCTCGGAGGGCTCTTGCGATGAGTTCAAGAGCTCCATGCCCTCAGGCAACTGGTCCATCATGAAGGCCACCATGACATATTTCTCCCGGTTCAACAGGCTCAAGCTGTACCAGACGACATTTGTGTCTTCAGTGTCGACTCTGGCCGTCTTGGTGGCCCAAATCTGTGGTGGGCAGCAGTCCAGCCAGGAGAGCTGCACTGCTGAGAAGTTCATGGCAGTTGTCCAGCCATCGGCATACCTGCCCGCGGCCACAACTCTATTTATCAGGTTATTTGGCTGCGTAGTGATGTTCAGCCGCAGGTCGATGATCGCTTTGCTGCCGATTCCAAGGCTAAGCAGTGTCCAATTGGCCTGGTTTGCAGTTAATTCAGATGGCCTTAGAGACGAGGTAATGTACTCTGTGCCCGTTGGGAAGACATCCACAACGTAAACCGGCTCCAGGGCGCGGTTGCCGTTGTTTTCCACTGTGATCCTGTAATCGGCAAAGGTGTTGTTATGCAGGTCCACTCTGGCCTCTTTGGTCAGCGAAATGTGCGGTCGATCGTATTTGGATACACCTGTCAGCAACGTCTTTCTATTGAGATCATACTCGCCGACATACTGCTCATCCATATCAACCTCATTGGTCCTGTTTGAGGTTGTATCGCTGTAAATCGTCCTGAAATCGGCTTTGCCTGCCAGTTTCGCTTTGGTCTCCATTTCACTAAGACCTCTGGCGGTCGACTCCTTCTCAAGGCTTTTTATAGAGCTGAACTCTTCGCGTATCAGACTGTTATCGGTCTTGGACCACATGCCCTCCCTCCACAGCAAGTCGCTCCCTGTGGAGAAGCTGGGTGTGTAGGTGAAGTTGGTGAGTGCGTGGGTGAGGTTGATGTCCTTGGCGATGTAGTTGACGGCGGTGCTTATTCTCTCCTCGCTCTGGTAACTGCCGCTCCCGAACTCGTAGGATGTCTGAGCGTCACGGATTTTCTTTTCGGCGACCACATATCCCTGGCCTGTCGCCGACTTCTCATACTCGACATTCTGGCCGTATTCATCGAATTTCCTGCTGATGTTAAAGACACCAACATAATCCTCCTGGGCCTGGAAGATGCTGCTCACGTTGGTCGATGCAATGGGTTTTGCCTTCTTGAGCAGGCCGATGTGCCCCACGCCCTCAAAGTCGGAGTTTACCAACAATATGGACCCATTCTCATCCAGCTTCAGTCGGCTCTCTCTCTCAATCCGGTCGGCATGGGTGTACTCCTCGTTAATGGTAGCTCCTGTGGCATAGTTTTTGGCTTTGGCCAACTCGGTCCATTTTGAAGTGTAATCGATGCTCCTGCCTTTGGGAAGCGAGAAGCTGGTAGGCCGGTATGAGGCCTTCACGCTCTTGTTCCAATCAATGGAGCGGTTGGAGTTTCGCAGTGTTAGCACATCCTCGCTGGCATATTTGCCGCTGCCGTGCTCCCTGACACTGGTGCAGGTCTTAGGAGGACCGACGCTTACGTCTGCTGATGTTGTATTTAGGGGCGCTCCCGTAGTGTAATTGTACATGTCTGCTCTATTCGTAAGGATAAGCGGCTCAGTGCAGATATTGCTGTGGACGTTTACAAATCCCGTTCCTGTTACTCCCTGGCCCAAGTTAAATGTGAAATTTCCTACATTTTGTGCCACTTCGACCAGTATGGTTATCGTTCCTTTGGAAGGCCCGATCCAGATGTTGTCTCCAATGCTCGGCGGAGGTGTTGCCGCAATAAAGATTACATCCTTCGGGTAAGTGTCCACTATTTTTGTCTCCCCTTCCGCCAGGCCGCTATCATACGTAATTGTGTATGTTATCCGGTCTCCAGCCTTTACGACCTTGGGTGAGGCGGTCTTGGTGAGTGTGGTCGCAATTACTATTACTTTTACTTCTTCAGTGGCCTGGTTCGAGATGACCACCATACCATCCGGATCGGTTCCTTCAGCTACTGCGATGTTAATCAATGAGGGCTTGGCCAGGTCCTCAGCCTTCACTGTGTAATTTGTGGAGAAGGTGAACGTCTCTCCCGGATCCAGGTCAACAGGTTGGTTGAGAACGATCGGACCGAGTTTATTGTCATTGATGGTCAATGACACAATCTTTACTCTGCCTGCATTCTCTACGGTATAAGTATACTTGATAGTCTGGCCTGCAGCGCTAACGATCTTTGGATCTGCTGCTTTTATGATTTTAAGTTCTCTCGTCGGCTCCGGTTGTTTGCAGGTCCAGGCAACTGTGTCGCAGGCCTCGTTGCTCTCTATCTGTATGCCAGCGGCGTTTCCAATGGCATGGGCACAATTCTTCAATGGATTTGTTGCCTGGGGCAGGCCTGGAGTCTTCTTGTACTCTCTGCTGACTACATTGCCGAGGGCATCTACAATAATGATCAGGGTATCCCCCGTGGCGTAGCACCTCACAGTGTAAGTCTTATAGCCATTTTTCGGTTTATTGTATTCGATTTTAAGCGATTCTCTGGTTGGTCTAAATGTGTAGGCGTCGGAGAGTGCTATGCCATCTGCGCCATACTCTGTGATCATGAGGTCGCCCTTAGAAGGTCGTTCATACTCCGAACTTACCAGCAGGCCCCTGGCGTTCACCATCTCGACGAGCGTCTCTCCTGTTGTCTTATTTGTGTAGTTATTGAAGGCATAATTCGCCCCTTCCATCGTTTTGTTTCCTGAACTGAGAATTGCTCCGGCTCTCTCGAAGGCATCACGCTGCTTTCTGACGCTATTTTGTTTTGCCTCCAACTTTGTTTTGTTCCTAGATAAGCTGTCCATGATCTGCTGCAGCTCAGCTGAATCGCTTGTCACAGCCATGATGCTTAGCTGGCCATTTTCTGTATTCGAGCCTGTAGACGGAGAAATGCTGCTCTCGGCCGCGCAGACCTCCGGGTCCACGATCGCCGAGAGATGGATCTGCATGGACGCCCCTGCCACCAGGGTGCCCAGATTCCAGGTGAGCATATTCCCGCTTATGCTGTCGGGCACGGGCGTTGCATCCTGGTAGATTAAGCCTGGACTGAGAATGTCAACCAGCTCGACATCGTTAACCTCTAAATAGCCTTCGTTCTTTACATTTATGGTGAATATGACCGTAGATCCGGCAAATGCGCTCGTGGAGTTTGCTTCCTTAGTGACGACGAGGGATGGCGGCCCCGTGGTGCAGATCTGAGACTCGTTTGAAGCTGTGGCCTGCCTGCCGTCCAGAGCCCAGGTGATGGGCGTCTGGATATCGAAGTTCACTGTAAATGGGTGGTGTCCGCTCAGGAAGATCTCAGGCTGCGAACCACTTAACGGCTCCGGCTCGATCCTGTTATTGTCGCCCCTGGGAATCGTGATCTCATTGTTGGGGTTATCGTACACGAATTTGGCGGCATAGCTGCCATCCGGATTGGGTCGGATGCACTCAAGCCCAGGCGTGATCTTCTGCCGATTTTCAATTTTTACTTCAGCGTTAGCCGGATCTGAGACCACTTCCACTCCATTTGGATCGGATCCTTTTGCCACCACAATATTAATTAGCGATTCTCGGGTCACGTCTTCAGGCTTCACTGTGTAATCGCCGTAGCGGATGATCTCATCGCCTGGGTTCAAGTCGACTGGTTCGTTGAGGATCACCGGACCAAGCTTATCATCACTGAGCGTCAGAGAAACTATCTTTATGCCGCCTGTGTTCCTCACAGTGTATTTGTACTTGATAGTCAGGCCTACATCGGCGACGGTGATGGACTTGCGGTCCGCCTCCTTGAGGGCCTGCAGGCTCGCAGTCGGCGAAGGAGGCTGGCAGCTCCAAATAACCGCAACGCATGCCTCGTTGCTCTCGATGGGGGTGCCGCCCAAGCTGCCGTATGCTTTGGCACAGTTCTTCAGGGAGCCCGAGATCTCAGGCTGACCGGGTGTCTTTTCATACATTCTGCTGATCGTATTGCCATAGGGGCCAACTGTAATGATCAGAGTGTCTCCAGTGGCGTAGTATCTCACGGTGTAGATTCTGTAGCCGCGGCTTGGCCTGTCGTACTCAATCAGGAGCGATTCCCGCGTCAGCAAAAAATCATAGAAGTCCGAGAGCACCCCTCCACCGGCACCGTACACCGTCCTCATGAGGTCGCCTTTGGCCGGCCTCCTGTACTCGGATGCGATCAGAAAGCCTGTGGCATTGAGCTGTTCGTTCAGGGTCTCTCCGGTAGACACATTGGTGTAATTGTTTAAGGTAAGATTCGTTCCTGCAATGGTCCTGGCGGTTGAGGTCAGATTGGCTCGATTCTCGCTGAAAGCATCTCGATGCTTCCTGATGCCATCCAGCTTGACCTCCAGAAGGGTCTTGTTCCGGGTTAAGGCATCGATGATCTGCAGGAGGTTGTCGGAGCCACTGGCTGCAGCCAGGACGCTCAGCCTTTCTTCTTCATTGCTCGCTCTGGGAGGTGAAATTATGATGGCCGGGTTAGGACAAAGGTCTGCATCCGCCGCCTGGAGGATGATCACCCTGGAATCTGTGGGTGATCCCTGCGGTCCCAGGGTGCCCAGATTCCAAACGAGCATGTTCCCGTTTATGCTGTCTGGCTTAGGCGACGCATCTTTGTAGATTAAGCCTGGACTGAGAGTATCAACCAGCTCGACCTCACCGATCTCGGCCTCGCCCACGTTCTTCACAGTGATGGTGAAGGCGACCGCAGATCCGGCGGAGACAATCGTGGTGTTGGCTGCTTTTGTGACCACCAGGGGACTCTGTCCTATGTTGCAGCGCGGCGAATCAATTGAGGCGTTAGCCTGCCGGCCATCCAGCGACCAGACTATGGGGATCTGGGGATCAAAGATCACTGTAAAAGAATGATGCCCGGATGAGAAGGTCTCCGGCTGCGAACCACTCAATGGCACCGGATCAATCTGGTTATTATCGCCCTTGGGAATGGTGATCTCATTGTTGGGGTTATCGTAGGCGAATTTGGCTGTGTAGCTGCCGTCAGAATTGGATCGAACGCATTCCAGCTCGGGCGTGATCTGCGAAGGGAGGACGAGAAGCTCCGTCTCATTCCGGCTGGTGCATCCTACTGCGCCGCTGCTTATCAGAAGGCTGATCACCACCTTTGTAGGCTCAGTCACCAGGGGGGCCGTCCATTGGAAGGATGCATCATGGGAGATCTTAGGGACTCCATCAGTTGCCGTCCACAGATAACTGTAGCTCTGTCCTTGGGGCGGTGCTGGGCCAATAAATGTATAGCTTCTTCCTGCTTCATACTGCTTGCACTCACCTGATGGAACGGCGATCAGAAATATTATTATTAATATTGCAGCAATCTCAGTTGGAGACCCCCATTTCTGCAGATAATTTGCTCTTTTTTGGGGGATATATGTGTGCATATCGGATTCATCCTCGAATGGCTTTCAGACTGATTCAATATCGGCGCGGGGAACATCGACTACCAGGACATTCATCTGGCTATGGCCGATGTACCATACTCTCCCAAATTCGTCGATGAAATTTACCGTTAGCTGCAATAGGTGATAGCCCTCTCCATAGAGCCACCAGTTTACATCAATGCTATCATTAGAGGATAACAGTCGGATCTCGGATCCATCGATATTAATATCGATAATGTAACTTTAATTCTTTTTCGAATAGATACGAGGTGCAACTGCAGCATTTATTCATCACTAACTGCTCACCAGGAACCGGTCCCTCATCCGAGTCGGACGGCAGTTGTATCTCTTCGCTTAAAAAAACAGAGGCCCCTCAAGAAGGGTGCCTCTCATTTCCCTTTGCCGGAAAGCCTCTTAGAAGGCCTCCGTTATCGTATTCTCCGGCTTGGCAACGATTGTTATCACCATCTGGCATGAGCCCAGGGGAGTCTTGTCGTTCCCCGTCTTTGGATAATATCCTGTGAATACTATATATTTCCCTGTGGGCTTATTATACCAGCTAGTGGTAATGGAGTTCGTATCGGGACCGGGCACCTTATAATTGCCAAATCCACCCCAGGTAACAGCATCAGCACCGGGGAATAGAGCCTCTGGGAAGATCCACCAGCGCTGCCGGACCTCTGCAGGAGTGCTGCCTGTACTGTAGGTATAACCCGTGTCGTCTTCAGTACAGATGATGGTCGGCTTATTTGTCTCCATTGAGCAATCGTTTGGCTTCATTACTCTGAACTTCGTGCATGCCTGGTTGATGCATGTATCCGCCTGCACGGCGGTGACAAGCAATTCTATGGAATACCACTCGGCATAATTGTTTTTGGGCACAGTAAACTGATATGTGCGTCCGGGTTCCCCTTCAATCTCCTGGGTTTGATCCACTATAGTTCCGGCACTATCCTTCGTAATCCATTTATATTTCCAGGTGATTCCGAGCTGGGTCTGCGTTGCATCGGGAGCAGGACCCGAGACCACAATAGTATCATCCGGAGCTACATTCTTATTAGAGAATGGACAACTGTCAACCACAGCTACTGCAGTTGTCATTCCATTTGCCAAAATGAATAACAAGCACGTCAAAATGGCAAGAGCAATCATACTTCGATAAGAGGACATATTCTCTATCACCTAAAATGATAAATGCACTCGATCAATATTTATACTTTACTATTAATTATATTTTACTTAAAAGATTAATAGTAATAGTTAATCTCTGTGTTGCTGCTTAGTTTGGAATATCTTTTAATATTTATTGCTTCAATCATAAAATTGTTGACCGCTATCTATAATAGCTATTCTGACGTATAGTGAATGAATGTCATATAAGGGAAGAATGACTATGATGTGGTGCGTGATCGGCGTTTTTCTACTGATGTCTATGGGATTTGCTCTATCCGAGGAGAGCCACGTCGTTGTAAATTTGATGATAGATGCAGATACAGATCCTGCATCAACTCCCGTGCAGATCAAGATGGCAGAAGACGCTCTAATCAACCTCACCAATCAGATAGACCCCAAAGGTCTGAGTGCCACCATTTATGTAACTGAAGATATGGTCCGGGCGGACAGGCTGGGAGTAACCTATCAGGGCACCATGAAGAATCATGAACTTGCTCTTCATGGCAATAGAACCGATGAGAAGCTCTCCAGCCTTTCCGCCTCCGATCAAGATGCTTTATTGACCGGGGCCAAAGATAGGCTTTATGGCTGTTACGTCTGCGGAGGCGAGCATGTGGCCATCAAAGGCTTCCGGCCTCAAGCATTTGATCAGAACGAGGAAACATTAGGGGTTCTGGAGAAGCTGGGGATAATCTATGATGCCGGATTCCAGGCAGGAGTCATCTACAGGCCCGGCCACGAGAACGCCACCTGGCCTTATGCCATCGAGGGCTATAACCTGTACGCGGTTCCTGTGAGCACCTATCCAATTAACGATGAACGAGTGTATCTCTACGATCGTTATCTAAAGGAGGAGAAGAAGCTGAGCGGCACCCAGTGGTATGATCTCCTGGTGAAAAAGTTCGATGAAAGCTCAGAAAACGGAGACCCCATGGTGATCATCTTCAGCAATCTGATCTCGGGCAGTGGCGATTACCTTGATGCCTACAAGAAATTCCTTGATTATGCAGTCTCCAGGCAAGCAGCATTTGTCACCACATTGCAGCTTGTGGATATGGCTGCGTCCAGGAAACGAGGGGGTCATATCGGTGCCATAGCTCAGGAAAACGAGAGCCGGCTGTCTGCAAATGCCTCGGATGTGGGCGTCATAGCCAATTGTCCCAATTGCGATAAGATAATTAACGTTACCGTCCAAAAGGGCAATAAATGTTTGAACTGCATCCAAAATTAAAAAAATATTCGGCTATTTCTTGGCATAAAATAGCCACACCTCGGATTTTCCAGCCTTTTTCTACCCAACTAGCGCCGTCTGACCGGATACGGCTTTCTGGGACCTGATTTGTGCATGCTCTCCTGTCTGGGACCTCTCTGCATGGCCCTCGATCGGTTAGGAGTCGCCGGCTCGGCGGCTGCGCCGACAGCCATCTTTGCCGTTTCGGAATGATACTTATGCTCCATGATTCCCACTTTCGTCCGTGTCAGCCTCTCAATGCTGCGCAGGATATTGCGTTCGTCCGCAGCGCAAAACGAATATGCTTTGCCATCCGCTCCGGCACGCCCCGTGCGACCGATGCGGTGGACATAGTTCTGAGGCTCGTTAGGCAGATCGTAGTTTATGACATGGGATATTTCATCGACGTCAATGCCCCTCGCGGCAATATCCGTTGCCACAAGCACCCGCAAGCGGCCTGATTTGAAATCATGCATGGCCTTGGTGCGCTGGTTTTGCGACTTGTTGCCGTGAATGGCATCGGCGTTGATCCTGTTCTTGTTGAGCGCCTCAGCGATTTTATCCGCCCGGTGCTTGGTGCGGGAGAAGATCAAGACGCGTTCCATATCTTCATCTCGGATAAGACCCTGCAATAGCGGATACTTGTTGTTCTGATCCACAAAGAAAACGCTCTGCGTGATGCACTCCAGCGTGCTGGCCTGGGGAGTGGCCTCGATGCGTACGGGATTTGTGAGAAGCTTTTCTGCAAACTCGCCTGTCTCCCGGGACAGTGTGGCCGAGAAGAAAAGCGATTGATGCTTTTGCGGCAGCGCCGAGACAATCCTTCTCATATCCTTGATGAAACCCATGTCAAGCATCCGGTCTATCTCGTCTAAGACGAAGAACTCCACGCCCTTCAGCATAATGTAACCCTGATTCATCAGGTCGAGCAGCCTGCCGGGTGTGGCAACCAGGATATCAACGCCTTGAGAAAGCATCTTGACCTGCGGCCCCTGCCGGACGCCGCCGAATATGACGGTATGTCGGAAGCGGAGAAATTGGCCGTATGTGGCAAAGCTCTGGTCTATCTGTGCAGCCAGCTCTCTTGTGGGTGCGATCACCAGAGCGCGCGGAACTCCGGGTATGGCGGGCCTGCGATCTTCCGAGATCTTTTGCAATATGGGCAGCACAAATGCTGCGGTCTTGCCCGTGCCTGTCTGAGCGATGCCCATCAGGTCTTTTCCCTGCAAAAGATGGGGTATGGCCAGCGTTTGTATGGGTGTGGGCACGGTGTATCCTTCCTTAGCCAATGCTCGGCAAAGCGGATCTATGATATTTAAATTTCCAAATGACATTCTTGCCTCTAAATAATTTTCGAGCGTTGATCTTTGATTTGGTTGAAGTCCTATGATGCGGATCCGAAAAAGACATATTCAGATATCTCACATCTAAAAAACTGGTTGAGTCGTATCTGCGCTCTCTTAATGGGGAGAGATACTTCAACCGGCTGCAGAGGCACTTGGGGAAGAATGCTGTTCCGTTAAGAAGAAGTGATAATATTATAATCAAATCCTTTTAATATCGCCTTGTTCGCTTTGCAGGCCATTTGCCTGTGCTTTTGGCAAGCATTCCTGGGAATATGCAGGCCTGGATCTATTTTCTTGGAAAGGTGCCCCTGTATCAAGTCCCAAATCGGAACATGTCACGTCGGTCATCTCTCCTGGATCAATATTCAAGCCGTCTCTGCCATTTCCAAATCTCATTTATTCTACCATGCAAATGAAGCCTCTTAATGAGGAGCACTTTAGACTATATAGCTGTCGGTCAAATACATGCGGGGTACGGGATTCGAACCCGCGAACTCCTGCGAGACAGGATCTTAAGTCCTGCGCCTTTGGCCAGCTTGGCAAACCCCGCTCTTATCTCATCCACCTATGCTTTTTATTGAATCCCTGGGCTACTTGGGCATTTAGCATGCATACTTCTGGAATAAGTACTTTCCCGATGCCATTAACCTTTTTTGCATCCGCCCAGCAGATCCTGGCAAAAGAAAAAAGAAGACTTAAATTCCCTCCACCACCCTCATGGCAGACCAGGTCCCTCCCGGAGCACTTTCTGCAGTGTAAGTGCCGGAAGATATGGAATTTCCCTTCACAGACGGCGATACCCAGGAGGTCTGTCCGCCGCCTGGCGATACCCACTTCAGGGTAAGGGACGTCCCGTCGAACTGCCAGGTTCCCTGCCGGTTGGCTCCCACATTGGCTCCCTCCGTCTCCGTCCATTCAAGGGTTCCATCCTTCTTAATAATCAGGTCCGCCTTCCAGTCGTTGAAGCCTTCCTGGTGTCCGGACATCTTCCAGGCACCGGCCAGATTCAGTCCACCATCCAGAGGCCCCTCAAAGCAGACCACGTAAGCATCCTCAGAGCTGAGCTTCAGCCAGACCACAGACTCGCCGGGAGCGGGATTGGAGAGCATGGGGTTGATCATCTGGGGTGTGGCCTCGGAGAGGCTTGCAGCAGTCACATCAAAGACGTAGAACCTGCCGCCCACCAGCTCCTCCGGCCCCAGTTGATTCCATTTATCCGGCGTTCCTATCTGGGTGCCGGTTCTCTTGCCGTACCAGATATTGTATATGCCCGGGACCAGTCCCGGCCCGGCGTCGTAGATGTCCGTCGGATTGCGGGGGGAATAGTCCACACCCTCTCCAGCACAGGGGGCAATCTTTCCTTTTTCGCTGCCGCCCTTAAGACCGATAACCGTAGCAAGTCCGCAGTCCTCGCTCTCATATGTGTAGGACCAGGTCGATGGGCTTGAGTCGATAATAGTATATGTCCCTGCGGGCAAATCCACAGCCTGAGACAAATAGACTACCCAGTAAGCATTGGGAACGCCTCCCTGGCCCGATTCTCCCTCGGCCTGCCAGGGGCCGTAGGTCTTGCCCTGCTCGTCCCTCAGCCCAATTGTTCCCGGCGTATCGCCTGAGGCATCGTTCCAGTGATACGTGCCGATTTTCGTAATGGTCCTTTGCTCGTCAATGGTAAAGACCGTGGGATTGGGCGGGTCGTTGCTGACACCAGCGCACGCGCTTTGAGCAAAGATGCGCTCTTCCCCCTCACCCGGAGAGGGAAGGCCGTAGCACTGGCCAAGACCTGCCTGGGTCATGATAAATGCGGCCAGGATGGAAAATACAAGAATCGTAAACAGCTTCCTGGTTTTGATCATTCAAATCTCCTCTTTCTGGCTCCTCAGCTGGATCATCGTTCCCACAATTTCGTCATGCTCTGAACAATTGACTGCGAAATTCAAGCGGTCTGGATAGATGGAGAAGAGAACCTGGGGGATGTGGGCGTTGCAGTCGTCAAGCGCCATCTGAAGTTCGCGATACTCTCGGTTGGTGACCAGGAGCAGGTCTCGATACTCTTCTTCCTGATCAAGCGACTCCATTGGGCTCTTTTCGTCAATCGTGCTGTCGACAACCAGATCGCACTGCCACTCCAATACCAGGGCCCGGTTCTCCCAGTAATATGTATCCGGCGGGATCAAATCCTTTAAAATCAACAGATCCTCTAGGGGCACAAGCCACTGCATAGCCTGCACTTCTTCCGGCATTTTCCCTTCGATGCTTACAAGCGTTGAGACTGCTCCCGATGTTAGATTCAGGTCGCCCATGTCAAACGATATCTTAACCGGCGAGTTCCTCATGGCTTTGAGGGCAAAATAAAGCCGGCCGGGATTGAGTATTTCCACTGCCTTCTCATAAATTATATCGTCTTCCATGGCTCCCCTATTTGTTGCATCTGATATATTCGGTTGGCGCATAGAGGGGGCTGGCAAAGCCGGTGTCGGTTCATCGCTTCCGTCCTGCCATCTCACGAGAGATGATTGATTTCTTAATTATAACTAACCACTTCGGCGGCAACCAAACTCTTTAGAAAAATTTATATTACTGAAGTGAGATCAGTACTTAAAATACTAAATTGTGGAGAAGAACATAAGGAGAAATAAAGATGAATAACCGAATATTTGCAGGGGCGCTAATCTCCCTCGCCGTCCTATTTCTGGGGGCGGCATTGGTGCAGGGCGCAGCAGAGAGCGGCATCGCCATAACCAATGCCAATTTTGCGGCTACTAGCCCGGAGAAAGAGAACTTGATTGAGGAATGGGTGGAGATATCCAATCTGGGCTCAGCGGATGTCAGCCTGGCCGGCTGGACACTGGAGGATGCGCAGAATCACACCTACTCATTCCCGGATTTCAGCCTGAAGGCCGGGGGTGAAGTCAAGATTCGCACCGGAATTGGAAATGACACTTCCGAAGATCTCTTCTGGAATCGCGGCTCATCCATCTGGAACAATGATGGAGATTTGGCAACCTTGAAGGATGCCTCCGGCAATATAGTCTCTCGCTATCCGGAGGAGGCCAAGGCAGCTTAAATATCTGTTTTTCTTCTTTTTTTCCATTTTGATATCGTTATTTTCTCATTTCCCTTGCCGCAGAGCGCAAGTGAGAAATGCCATTCCTGCCTGATACTATGCGGTGTATTGAGATGAATCTTGAAGAAATGTCGGATATATTGAAGTCCTCCTTAGGAATTCGCGACAACATTGTGGGTGTTAGACTATTTAAAAGCGAAGCTGAAATTCCCAAAGATCTCGACTCTGTGGAGAGGCCCTTCCATTACTGCTCCATGATCCAGGGAGCGAGGCTTGAGGGAAAGAGCTTCCTGGCGCGGGCCGACTACCACGCCTGCAAGGGCGGAGCCTCCGGCCTGGGCCTGATGCAGTGCCCGGAGAACATCGCCTCAGGGTCTCTGTACTTCGACAAGCTGCATAAGTGCGAGACCAAGGATGTGGGCATCAGCATCGCCTCCAATATGCCGCGCCTCCTTCCCGGCAGCACGGTTGCCACCTACGTGGCCCCCCTGGACAAGATGGTCATGAACCCCGATGTGGTCATATTCGTGGGCAATCCGCTTAACGCCCGGCGAATTGTGCAGGCTGTCATGTTCAAAGATGGAGGCCGGGCCAGCTTCAACACCGCCGGAATTCAGTCCTTCTGTGTGGATGCCACAGCCTCGCCCTACCTGAAAGGAGAGGTGAATATCTCTTTAGGCTGCGATGGATCAGCGAAAAACTCCGGCCTGGAGGATGAGGATGTCGTGGTGGGCATTCCCTTCGCGATGGTAGAGAGCATCTGCAACGTCCTCAAGATGCACTACCAGGGCTGGGACAAGTTCATGAGGGGCTGAGGAATCATGTTTGAAAGGATCTTGATTGCAACAGACGGCTCCAAGCATAGCGAGAGAGCCGCAGAGGCGGGAATAGAAATGGCCAAGCTCTATGGCTCAGCCGTTACAGCCCTTTTTGTCGTTGACATCGGCAAGGAGTATGCCCCTCTGGGGGACCTGATCTCAAAGGTCGCCGACGACCTGATCGCGGGCATAAGGGGCAATCTGCAAAATCAGGGCGAGCAGGCCACAAAGAGAATAGAAGAGATGGCTGAAGCAGCCGGAATTGCTGTGACCAGAAAGATCACGGAAGGCTATCCGGCCGAGGACATCCTCCGCATCGCGACAGAAGGCGATATGAACCTCATCGTCATGGGCGGCATCGGAGCCACGGGCCTGGAAAGGTTCCTGCTGGGCAGCGTGGCTGATAAGGTGGTCCGAAGCTCTAAAATTCCTGTGCTGGTGGTGAGAAAGGAATCGCTATGATCGTTTGGGCTGTCGGCACGGCAGGCACCACTTGAGAAGCACTCCTTCGTCCAGCCGCTCTACAGAGCTTAGGGTCAGCCTGGGAAAATCCTCTTTGAATCCCGGCCCATCCACCAGGGTGGGAGCAAACTCTCCGCCGATGAGCATAGCTCCCATATAGACATAAAGCTCATCCACCAGGCCGAGCTTGAGAAGCGACCAGTTGAGCATTGCCCCTCCCTCTACCATGAGACGCTTGATGCCCCTCTGGAAAAGCCGGGAAAACAGATCCTGAAGATCGACCCGCTCTTTCCCGCATACTATTATCTCACACTTTGAGGAGAGCCTTTCCAGCCGCTCCTGCGGCGCAGAGCCGGAGACAGCCACAAGGCACCCGGGTCCCAGAACATTGGCAGAGGGGGGAGTTCTTGCCCGGCTGTCGGCGATGATGCGTTGCGGATCTTCCGGCCATCCCTTCGCTCGTCTGGCCACCCGCAGCTCTGCCGATTTCACCCTCAGATCGGGATCGTCCGCCAGCACCGTTCCCACCCCGACCATGACCGCATCGCTCTCCGCCCGAAGAAGGTCAACCCTGGCCCTGTCCGCCTGGCCGGAGATTCTCACCTGCCTGCGCTCAAAGGAGCTGATCTTGCCGTCTGCGCTCATGGCGCTGTTGATGAATACGAAGGGTCTGGTCAATGCTTCGGCCACCTTTGTTTTCTACACCTTGGTTAATTAGGCAAAGAGGAGCTAAATAGCTTGCCTGCCCATTTTTACCTTGACGTCATCCTCTCCCAGATCACTGCTCTCACTGATGACAAAGCCACCCTCCGTGCGCCTCATCTCGCAGACGAGCTTGCCGTCCACAATGCGCAGGATGCGGTCCGTCTTCTCGGCCAGTGCATTGTCATGCGTCACTAAAATGAAGGTCTGGTTGATCTTTCTGTTCAGCTCACGCAGCAGGTTATAGATGAGGTCGGATGTCTTTGTGTCCAGGTTGCCGGTCAGCTCATCGCCTATCACTATGGACGGCCCGTTGGCCAGGGCCCGTGCCACGGCCACTCGCTGGTTCTGGCCGCCGGAGAGCTGATTGGGCCGGCTGTCCCGCCTATCGGCCAGGCCCACTGCGGAGAGGAGTTCCAGGGCCCTTTCTTTGGCGGCGGCTTTGCTCTTCTTGGCGATGAGCATGGGCATCATGATGTTCTCCAAGGCTGAGAACTCCGGGATGAGGTGATGATACTGAAAGACAAATCCCAGCTCAAGACTGCGCAGCCTCGCCCGTTCTTCCGGGCCGGCCCGGCTGACATCTATACCTTTGAGAAAGATCCGGCCCCGGCTTGGCGTGTCCAGGAGGCCGATCATATTGAGCAGAGTGCTCTTTCCGCTGCCGCTGGGGCCCACAATGGCCACGAACTCGCCCGCCTTGATTCTGACGCTGACTCCGTCCAAGGCCCGTACCTCTACGCCGTTTCCATAGATCTTGCTCAGGTCTTTGAGCACAATTATGTCGTCACTCATAGCATTAGCAAAATCCATCACAGAAGGACCTGCGCATTTCCTTCAAATCCGAGATATCCTTCTGAATCATCTCGTTGATGCTATATGAATTATAGCTTCCAGTCAATTTAAAATAAACATAGCCACCTTTAACGAAGACATCCTTGTCTTGCAGTCTGCTTCTGATATCATCCATCAGATAGGAATACTGTCTCGAATTGAGCCCGGAAGCGTCCACATCCGCCAGGTTTACAGTATTATTTCCGATGAGAAGGCTGGAGGGAGAAATAACATTCATTATAGTGCCCTGCATATCGAAGTATGAAGCATGTAGCAGCAGAATTACGGGGATTAATGCAAGCGCGTTCATAAAGAAATATGCAGATTCTGATAATATAAATGTATTCAATCCCTATGAAGGATTATATATGCAGCGCTGATGCCGCAGCCGTCTCTTTTCTCTGAGCTATGCGATATCCTGTGACCACCATTCTCTTCCCGGCCAGGATTCGATCCATCTCCTGGTCTCCCGTGTCAACCAATAGCTGCGGCAGCTCCGCCAGCTTATGGGGCGTGGATACTATTATCAAATTCTCCTCTCCCACGCGCCGCAGGACCGCAGCGCTGATCTGCTGGCTGCCCCGCCCCAGTATGAAGCCCTGAGCGCCGATGGGGCTGACAATGACCTTAACGCTCTTTTCCCTATCCAGCAAAGCCAAAAGATCCCTCTCCGAGGCATCCTTGAGGAGGAGCTTTCCCTCCTGAATTACGTCTACGCCAAGCAAGGTCTTTTCCACTCCCAGCAGCTCGGCAATCCTGGCGGTTGTAGTTCCCGCCCCTACTATGTAGGCAGAGCCGTCCCTCATGAACTCTGAGGCAAAGAGTGCGATCTGATCCTTGAACTCCTCTTCGCTTGAGGAGCTATAGATCCTCTTTCTCTCCTGCACCAGCACAGGTTGGTAGGGCGTTTTGGCTATGGCATAAAGCCTGGTCTGCAGCTCTCCTGCCCGGTAGAGCTCCTCGTCCACATCCACGATCTCTGTCTCTCTGGCCAAAAGCTCGCCCCGCACAAAGCCCAACGCAAGCGCGGCTGCAGCCTGGGGGCTGACGGCAAAGACGCCTGAATGCATCTTCACTCCTGCCGGAATGCCCAGGATGGGGCGCATGCCAGCGCTGCCGGCAACATCGCGCGCTGTTCCGTCGCCTCCGCAAAATAGAATCAAATCGACTTCGTTTTCCAGGAAGGCCCGGCAAGCCAGTCTCGTATCCTGGGAGCTGGACTCTTCTGCTGCTATGTAGGCCACCGTGTATGGCAGGCCGCATTGCTTCAGATCATCCTCGCCCATCTTGCCGCTGGCGGAAAAAAAGAGGAGATCCGCCTCCCGGGAAAGCAAATGCAGGCACGCCCTGGCCCGCCGGGCGGCCAGAGGCTTTGCGCCCCTGGCCCTGGCAACTCCGGCCAGGCCGTCCGTGCCTTTCAAGCCTACTGCTCCGCCCATGCCGGCTATGGGGTTGATGAGAAAGCCGATCTTCCCGATCCTTGCCGCCATCAGACCTTGGGCAACTTGGAGAGGGACTGCTTGACCAGATCTGCGGGATACTCGTAGTCCACCAACAAGCCGTCGTTGTAGGCATCGTAGGCTGCCATGTCGAAGTGGCCGTGTCCGGTTAGTGAGATGAAGATGCTCTTGGCCTCGCCCATCTTCTTGCACCTGCGCGCCTCGTCGATGGCGGGCTTGATGGCATGAGCCGCTTCCGGGGCTGGGATTATGCCTTCGCTGCGGGCGAAGAGGGTGGCAGCTTCGAAGACCTCGTTCTGCTGCAGAGCTGTGGCCTCGATCAGACCGTCATGCACCAGATTGCAGAGCAAGGGAGCATCCCCGTGGTAGCGCAGGCCTCCTGCATGGATGCCGGGCGGGATGAAGTCATGCCCCAGAGTGTACATCTTGATCACAGGAGCCATGCCGGCTGTGTCGCCGAAGTCATAGGCATAAAGCCCTTTGGTCAGGCTGGGACAGGCGGAGGGCTCGCAGGCCACCATGCGCAGATCCTTCCGGTCCTTCATCTTGTCGGGAATGAAGGGGAAGACCATACCAGGGAAGTTGCTTCCTCCGCCGCAGCAGCCGTACATGACATCCGGGTAGTCGTCTGCCAGATCGAACTGCTTCTTCAGCTCCAGACCCTCGATGGTTTGATGGAGGAGAACATGGTTGAGCACTGAGCCCAGGGCATAATTGGTATCACTGTGGCTGGCCGCATCCTCCACAGCCTCGGAGATGGCGATGCCTAACGATCCGGGCGTGTTTGGCATCTCAGCCAGGATCTTTCTGCCGAAATTGGTCTTATCGGACGGGCTGGCAAAGCAATCTGCGCCCCAGACGCGCATGGCGCTCTTGCGGTAGGGCTTGCTGTCGAAGCTTGATCTGACCATGTAAACGGTGCACTTCAGGCCGAAGAGGCAGGTGGCCAAAGAGAGCGCCGAGCCCCACTGCCCGGCGCCCGTCTCCGT
>JAPKYA010000030.1 GCA_026394565.1 Methanothrix sp. | reverse complement strand
ATGGCAACTGTTCCCTCGATGGCCATGGCCATTTGAAGTCTCTGCTCGGCTACGAGCAGAGCTTCAACCAGCTCTTTCCTGACCGTCTTGGCCTTGCTTAGCACCTCGAAGAACTCAATCATGAGGCCGTCACGCTTCATTTTGAGGAGCGAGTGACCAGTTTTTGCGACCTTCATCCTTTTCTTGAGAGCGATCAGCACTGCCCTGGTCGGTTTAGTTCCTCGAATTACGGCCATGATCTCACTTCTTCGCTGCGCTTGCTGCGTACTTGGGGTGGTAAGCCTTGATGTATTTGTCGTCAATCCTGGTGAGCATTGCTTCAGGCAGGTCTGCCAGGAGATCCCATCCGATCTGGAGGGTCTCGAAGATAGTCCTATCCTCATCTCTGCCCTGATTGACGAATCTCTTCTCGAACTTATCGGCGAACTCCAGGACCAATTTGTCGCGTTCAGAGAGAGCCTCCTTACCGACGATGGCCGCGAGACCGCGCAGATCATTGCCCTCTGCATAGTAAGCATAGAGCTGATCCGATACTGCCCTGTGATCCTCGCGAGTGTGGCCCTTACCGATACCGGAGTTCATCAGCCGGGAAAGCGAGGGGCGGATGTCGACAGGCGGATAGATGCCCTTTCTGTGCAGCTCTCGGGAGATGAGGATCTGGCCCTCGGTGATGTACCCGGACAGATCCGGGATGGGGTGGGTGATGTCGTCACCGGGCATGGTCAAGATGGGGAACTGGGTGATGGAGCCCTTCTTGCCCTTGATGATGCCTGCTCTCTCATATTGGCAGGCCAGGTCGGTGTACATGTATCCTGGATAACCGCGTCGTCCGGGCACCTCTTCACGGGCAGCTCCCATTTGCCGGAGCGACTCGCAATAGTTGGTCATGTCCGTGTAGATGATGAGCACGTGCATGTCCAGATCGAAGGCCAAATACTCGGCAGTGGTCAGGCCCAGCCTGGGTGTCAGAATCCTCTCTACAGCCGGATCGTCGGCCAGATTGAGGAACACGACTGCCCTCTCCAGGGCTCCCGTCCTCTCGAAATCAGCCAGGAAGTGCTGAGCCTCTTCGTTGGTGATGCCCATGGCGCAGAAGATAACTGCGAAGGACTCGGCTTCTCCCAACGCCTTGGCCTGTCTTGCGATCTGCAGAGCAAGGTCGTTGTGGGGCAGACCTGCGCCAGAGAAGATGGGCAGCTTCTGGCCGCGCACCAGTGTGTTTGTGCCGTCGATGGTGGAGATGCCGGTTTGGATGAAAGCGCGCGGCTTCTCACGGGAAGC
>JAPKYA010000016.1 GCA_026394565.1 Methanothrix sp. | reverse complement strand
TTATGAGCGAAATTGCAGATATTGAGATGCAGGGCCATCTCATCGACTCGCAGATCCTAACAAAGGTCTTGGACAAGATCATGGACATGGGCGGCGAGTTTGAGATCAAGAACTTTCAGATAGGCCAGAAGAAGAACGACAGCAGCTATGTGCAGATCACCGTCACCGGCGAGGATGCGGCGCATCTGGACCGGGTTCTCTTAGAGCTGCATGCCCTGGGTGCGCGCCTCGTGGAGATGGAGGACGTTAAAACCGGAATCGCCCCAGGCGATATGGTCGTTCCCAGAGGCTTTTACTCGACAACCAATCATCCCACCTATGTGCGCTATCAGGGCACCTGGGTGGAGGTGGAGCACAACCACATGGACTGCCTGATCGTGCTGCAAGACGGCCGGGCACTGTGCACGCCCATCGGCCATATCAAGAAGGGCGATCGAGTAGTCATCGGCACCTCCGGCGTCAAGGTCGTGCCGCCCGAGCGCCCCCGGGAGAAGACCTTCTTCGGCTTCATGTCCAATGAGGTCAGCTCGGAGCGGCCCAGCGGAGAGCTGGTGCGCCAACTGGCGGGCGAGATTGTGCGCACCAAGAAAGCGGGCGGAAAGATTGCCGTGGTCTGCGGGCCGGCCGTGGTGCACACCGGGGCAGCGCCCTCGCTGGCCCGGCTCATCCGGGAAGGCTATGTGGATGTCCTATTAGCAGGAAACGCCGTGGCTGTGCACGATATCGAGCGGCAGCTCTTCGGCACCAGCCTGGGCATGAACTGCTCGGGAAATGCCATCTCCGGAGGGCACAGAAATCACCTCTACGCTATCAGCGAGATCATGGCCAGCGGATCCATCAAGAATGCCATAGAGGAAGGAAAGCTCAAAGGGGGCATCATGTACGAAGCCACCAGGAAAGGCATATCCTACATTCTGGCCGGCTCCATTCGTGATGACGGGCCGCTGCCCGAGGTCATCACGGATACGTCGAAGGCCAAGGACGCCATGGACAGGGCTTTGCGGGGCGTGGACATGACCATAATGCTTGGCACAATGCTGCACTCCATTGCCGTTGGAAACTTGCTGCCCTCCAGCGTCAAGACCATCTGCGTGGATATAAATCCCTCAACAGTGACCAAGCTCATGGACCGGGGTTCAGCCCAGGCCATAGGCATCGTCACGGATATCGGCATATTCCTGCCCCAGCTCGCAGAGGAGATCGAGAGGGAGAGGAACGGGGCGGAGCAGATGCGGTCAAAACGCCTTGATGTACTAGAAAAAGGAATAAAAATCGAGAAGCAGAAGAATGGGTCGGAGCAGATGCGGTGCGAGGATCGCAAAACTTAAATTCGCATGGGTCTCTGGCATTCCCGGTCGAACCACATAGTGGGCCGCCGTGGCTTAGCCCGGTTAAAGCGGCTGATTCGTAATCAGCAGTTCATGGGTTCGAATCCCATCGGCGGCTTTTTATATTTTTTCATGTAGCCGCACCAAACCTCGAATGCCGAAATGCTTTTCAATTCGTTTAACTAATTAAAAACGTATGATGCAAGCTGTTAGGTCCGAGGGGCATGTTATAGGCTCAAAGGTCTCCGCTGTGGAATTAGAGCAGATAAAGCAATTAGTTACTTCCGGCGTTTACCTGAATACCTCTGACTTCGTCAGGGATGCTATCAGAGACAAGTTGGCGGCTATTAAAACCATAAAATATCGCGATGTTGATTATGATACTGCCAAAAAGGAAGTCATGGGGTACTTCCAGGAAAGAGGCGAAGCCTATCCTTCCGAGATTGAAGAAGACCTGGAGCTTGATTACAAATTGATTTGCCAGATCGCTGATGAGCTAAAGAGAGAGGGACGCTTGGAGGTGCTCTGATGGAGTGCTACGAGGTAGGAGATTCAATACACGGCTATCGAATCAGGGCTGAAGCCCGGAAGATACGCGACCCACATGTTATAGCAAAAACTGGAAGGCATAAGGCCCAACGCATAATTCTAACTGAGAACGCTGAGGCCATCATCGAAAGAAAACTTGGATGGATATCAAGATGACTGACGAAAATGGCTGGCCTGCGGTCAAGGCCGAAAGGTAGCGATGAAAACGCCCTGCGGCTTTTGCGGCTTCCACACACCGCCCTCTCTGGATTGAGGGCTGCATCGGCTCTCGCCACCCTATTGTTGAAGGCAAGTGCGTGTAACTTGTACGATTCGCACAACCTTTTCGGCCATCACTTAACAAGTCCAAAATCGCTTTTGCCTATCTGGTCATTCCAGTAAACTATGGAATGGTTTTTTGACAATTGCTAGCTATCGATTAGTCAGCATTGGCTAAACAGAAAAAAGTGCTGTAGAATCCATCGCGCAACATCAGGGTTATGTGGTTAAAAGCGTATTTATAAAAATGTCTTTGGGCTCAAAATGTGTCTTATGGGTTGTATAAGTCAGTATATACAACATGCAATAAATCTGCGATATCGAGCATCTTTTTTGTGGGCATCATAAACTGATTTGACCATTTGAACCATGAAGACGTCCAGCTCGATAAACATATCTTCTTCGAACACATTATCATTCTTATGAGATCTATCTATCCAATATTAGTTCTCCTGCTAGTGTTGACCATGTCCGCACAATGTCAACAGACCGCAGAAAATTGGTACAATAAAGGCTGGACTCTTGGTAAGCAGGGCAAGTACGATGAGGCCGTCAAAGCCTATGACGAGGCCATTTGGTTAGATCCCAATTATGCCCAGGCCTGGTACAGCAAAGGACTTGCTCTCAGTTTTCAGGGCAATTACAGCGAAGCGATCAAGGCTTTTAATGAGGCTATCAGGCTAGATCCCAACGATGCTGCGTCCTGGAGTGACAAAGGACTTGCTCTCAATTATCAGGGCAATTACAGTGAAGCGATCAAAGCTTATGATGAGGCTATCAGGCTAGATCCCAGCAATCCCAATGCCATGAACAACAAAGGCATGACTCTCGGTTCACAAGGCAAGTACTACGAGGCTATCAAGTTTTTCGATGAGGCTATCAGGCTAGATCCCAACAATGCTGCAGCCTGGAGCAACAAAGGCATTGCTCTCTATGACCAGGGCAATTACAGTGACGCGATCAAAGCTTATGACGAAGCCATCAGACTAGATCCTAATCTCGCCATGGCTTGGAATAACAAAGGCTGGGCTCTCAATAATTGCCAAGGCAAATACGACGAAGCCATCAAAGCTTTCGACGAGGCGATCAGGTTAGATCCCGATTATACTATGGCTTGGTACAATAAAGCCACTGCCCTCGAAGCATTAGGCCGAAGTTCCGAAGCCGACGCCGCCTTCGCCAAGGCCAAGGAGCTGGGATATGCTGATTAATCCAAGTTTTTTTCTGAAAGATCTGGTCGCGGAGAGATTACTGGTAATCTCTGAATGGTACCATTCTATGACATAGCTCATAGATGGGTTCTGGATATATGATTACATGCGGGGAATGAGATCCCCGCACGTTTCAGCGCAATTAATTCAGGATTTCATCCACAAACTATTTCATATTAACAATCAATAAGGATAACAGAGGTGTAATAATGAAATTAGGATTTGTTCTTATTTTGATAGCGCTGAATGTGCTTTGTATATCTGCTATGGGGCAGGGCAGCGAAAATCCCTTTGGCTCAGCAACCTCAGACTCAGTCTCTTTAAAGGGAGATATCTATTACCTACCAGAGGGTGCCTCGTCCCTTCCGGACTTCTCTAGCCTTACCCCCGTTGGAAGCATATACACAACGGTCCTGGATATACCAACGCGATCATTCACTTCTGGTTTTCCTGATGTTACCAATAGGTTTGAGTGGTTTGCCATCAGATACACCGGTGAATTCAATGTTGATATGGATGGGGATTACGCTTTCAGACTAGTATCCGATGACGGTTCACGCCTATTCATCGATGGTAAGAAGATTATCGACAATGATGGGACACATCCGACACAAAGCGTCTCCGGCAACGCTTATCTCACTCGCGGCCAGCATTCGATTGAAGTAGACTACTTCCAAGGACCTAGAGAAGAGATTGCACTACAGCTCTTCTGGACTCCTCCAGGCGGCTCTGAAGGAATCGCCAACCCCCAGTATACACCAAGCACTACACAGTCATCTCCCATCTCAAACCTCAAATTTGCGGGCAACCCCGTTCTTATCCAGAGCCGTTTTGGAAGCAAAGGGAATTTCGAGCTCATAGTGCCCCTGGCAACTGGGGGGCTGGCCCACTTCTGGAGAGATAACGATGCCTCCGACATGCCCTGGAAAGGCCCGACGATCTTCGGCGGCACAGATAAATACGATGCAGTGACCATGATCCAGAGCAATTACGGCAGTCCGGGAGATCTTGAAGTCGTCGCTCGTGTAGGTGATCGATTGGTCTTCTTCTGGAGGGACTCGGGTCCATCATTAGCCTGGAATGGTCCATACCCGATGTAATCCATACCTTTTTTTGGGCATTTGTGGACCAATGCACTATTTCCTTTGCATACACCCTATTTCTATCCCGTATCCTGGAACTTGATATCCTTCTGGGTCTGGAAGGAGCCCGTGTACTTCTGATCGGCCTTGATCTTCTTGTAGAATTTGGCATACTTGGTCTGGATGTTCCAGGTTCCATCGAAGGCCTGGTCCGTCTTGAAGGACAGAGTATTGTTGGCAAAATTGTTGCTGCTGACGCTGGAGGTCTCACTCTTGTCCACATGACTCAAGTTGAACCTCTCGGTGACTGAGGCTCCCATGCCTCCCTGGAAGTTGGGAGAGGCCAGCGTCTTATGGCCTTTGAGATTGCCGCCGGTAAAGACCAGATCCTTCTTCTCGGTGAAGCTGTCCACCGATCCCCTGCGATCAATGGAGCGCAGCGTCTCCAGGCTGATGGAGCCATTGCCCATTATCTTTTCATTGAACTCCATGGTCGATCCCTGGATGGTATCCTTGATGGAGACCTCGCCTCTGCCTTTTACAGATGAGGACTCAATGAAAAGCATGCCGTTTCCTCCGGAGGGGGCGACCACCGTCTTGCTCTCAGCGGAGTTGACTGTGCTCCAGTGGATCAAATAAGGCCCGCCTTCGGCGCTGCTCGATCCATCAGTTATAAAAACGGAAAGAGGCATGTAAGTGCCTGCTCCCCGGCCGGGAATGGTGCCGCTCCAGTATCCGTCTTCGAGGCTGCCTGATTCCAGGGCCAGAGCGCAGTCATAGACCCGATCCACGCTGAGCATGTCCTGCCTGGTGAGGGGCAATTCGGATAGGCCGTATTTCACCGAGGCGGTCTTTATTCCCTCCGCGCTTTGCAGGTGCACCGTTACCTTGACCGGCTCATTGGCGGCGGGCTGAGAGGGCAAGGCATTGACATCCAGAATGGTTATGGCTCCGTGCTCCGAGCCCTTCACTCCCGCGATGGACAGCTCGTAATTCTTGGACCCTGGCAGGCTATCTTTTCCCGCAGGAGAAAACACCTGTGACTCATTTCCGCCATCATCCAATCCCAGAAGCTTTTTCACATATTGCAGCAGGTTGGCAATTCCATCCAATACCACATTGTTTTGCTTAGTCGCCGAGCGGTCCACATCGCTGGCCATAGTTCTCGATACCTGGGAGGACGTCTCCTCCTGAGATGGCAGATTGAAGGGCAGGCTGACATTGCCAAAGCTGATGTTGGCCGAAGCCATCTTCACAGCAGACGGCTGCAAGTCGCCGGGCGCAGCACTCTCAGGTGCTTCCAGGACCTGACCGGGAGAGCTGAGAAGCTTCAGGCTCAGGGGGAAAGTGCCGCGCACAGGCTTTTTGTCCTGAGTAAAGCCTTCTGCGATTATGGTGTCGTCGACTGCATCGCTCACAGTCTTTTCCGCAGTGACCGTCATCTGGCGCTTGGGGGAAAGAAATTCGATATTGCCCAGTGGCCCCAGTCGTTTGCTGATGACGAATATGCTGTAGAGAGGCACGCTGCCGGTGTTGGCCACGGTGCAGGTGAGAAGGCTCTTCTCACCCGGCACTATGGCCGGCGGCGAAGAGCTGGCGAATATCTTGAGAGCGGCAACTACTGCCGTTACCTTGACGCGGGCTCTGTCCGACTGGGCGCTGCCGCGCGAGTCTCTTCCTGTGGCCTCAAATTGAATTGTGCAATTGTCCGAGATCACAGTTTTAGAATCTATCACTTTGAACTCACCAGGCTGCAGCCCTCCCAGGGCAGCCAGGGTGGAGCCGTTCAAAGTTAAAGTTACATCCTCCAGGCGATCGTCTCCGGAATTGGTGACCAGGACATTGATCTCCGCGACTTCATCCGGACAGACCTCAATCTCGGAGGGCATGGCCTTCAAGGTGATGCCGGGCTGAATGGACCTCAAAAGCACACCGGCCGTTCCGACGGCCTCAAAATCGTTGCCGTCAAAGCCCTTGGCCGTGACGTTAATCCAGGTGGTCGAGTTCTTGATGTAAATGGCCGCCATCTTTATCGATTGACCGGGGGCCAGTTCCTTGAGAATGCGTCTCTTTCCGTCTCCCTCTAAGGTAATATTTTGCAAGAGCTCTTCACCTCTGTTGCTCAAGACCCAGGTCACCTCGGCGGGCTCTCCCGGATAAATTCTGACCTCAGAAGGATCGCCCTGTATCAAGAGAGAGGAGTTAAGCACCTGAAGGCGAAGGTTCTGGCTGGCGTAGACCTCGGCACCTGCCGGATCATGGGCCAAGACCGAAAACGCATCCTGCAGGCTCTGGGAGACCGTCATCTCCTTTTTCAGCACCTGAAAAGCGCCTGCGGGAAGAAGGGCTATCCGGGCGACCTCACCCAAACTATCCCGGACAAGTATATCTGTGAGGTTTTCCGCGCCCTTATTTTCCATGCGAATTTGCAGGGAAACTCTCTCGCCGCGATGCACCCGCTGGGGGGCAGTAACCTGCAGCTTGAGGGAAGGAGAGATCTTCCAGATGTCGAAAGACGTATTGTTGGTGTAGATCCTGCCACCGGCATCCAACGCCCGCGCGCTGGCCGATAGCCTGGTATTATTCTCAATTTGAAGCGCACCATCCAGATAAAGCTCCTTGCCGGAAGGAAGATACTTCGTGGAGGCCACCTTTCCGTCGCAAGAGATACGGATGTCGGACAGTTCGGCCTGCCCAAGGTTTTTCGCCAGGCATCTGTAGCCCACCTCCTCCCCGGCTCTGCCTTCCGATTTATTGACAGTTATGGTCAGCAGGAGGGGAGACAACGCAGGATTTGTCTTCGTGGGAGGCGCAGTGGGGGCCGCTTTGGTGCTCAGCACCTCTTCCTCAGGAATGGGGCTTTTGAGATCCTCGCTTGCGGAAGTCTCGCTTGCGGCTGGCGAGATGTACTGGACGCGAGCCAAGACCTCTCCCCCGGAAGGATCGAGGGCTGATACCTGCATCTCCTCCGGAGAGCCGCTGACGGCCAGCACCTTCTTCTCGCCGGAAACAAGCTCAGAGAGTATGCCGAGGGATCTTCCCCCACCGACAATCTGCACCTGATGAAGCTCTAAGGAGCCGGTGTTCTCCAGGTAGACCTGAGTTATTTCAGGCAGCAAATGGACCGTGGCTAAAAGAGAGGCACTCTTGGAGGCGACATTTTGCAATGCATTGCTAAACGTTTCATTGTCAGAACTGGGATTGTCTGGGATGGAGGAAGAAGGGCTTGATTTCAATTCAAGACGGGATAACAGATCAGAAGAAGATGCTTGGGGGGAGTAGGGGACATGCGGAAATAGATAGAATAGAGATGGAACTAGAATAACTAAAAACATGGCTACGCCCAGGAGCGCCGGACTTACCTTATGGCCAAGCCTCCCCCGAGGTAGTCTACGCCCAAAGCTACCTCTTCTCATGCCACTACTCCCTTTCTTCCCCTGCCAGATTATCCCTTGCCAGGGATCGCTATTTCACGATCCGGGCTGATTTAAATAAGACTAAATCCCTTCTCTGCCTTTTTTTATATTTCTATCTATAAATGCGTTTCGGATGTTTAAGGGGAAAAAGCCATCGCGAGCATAATTATGGTTTTATAGCTCATAAGATATACGTGACCATATGGACCCGTTCCTTGTCTTTCTGGCAGCCGTAATTTTCGTCAGTCTGATCATACCTAAGCTTGGTCCTTTCTTGAGTTTGGTCATCTCTGCGATCGCTTTTGGCCTCCTGGTGGGCATGGGAGGGGAACTGCTGGGATATGTGTCCACAGGCCTATCCCGGATCTTTTCCTCCCTGGCATTAGTAGTATTCAGCGGTGCCTTGCTGGCAGAATATCTGCGCAGCACAGAGAGCCTGGAGCGAATCGTTTCCGACCTGGGGAAACTGGCAGACAAAAGCCTGGCTATCAGCGGAGCGGCCGGGTACCTCATATCGCTGCCTGTGATGTGCAGCATCACAGCCTACATGATTTTGCAGCCGGTGGTAAGCGGCCTGGCCGGAAAAGACAACGTGAGCAGCAAACGGGCCCTTTTCATGACGGCAGCCTGCTCCATAATCTCCTTCAACCTCATCTACCCCTCCCCGGTTATGATCATCCTCTCCACGGGTCTGCAGGCGGCACCAAGCGATCTGCTCATGCGCGGCATTCCTATCTCACTGGTTTTATTCGCCCTGGCCTACATCTTTATGAAGCGTTTTTTCCCAGAGAAAACAAATACTAGAGAGATAAGAGCACCTGCTAAAATGAGCCGGTCACGTGCCTGGGCCCCTCTGCTGGTGCCAATAGCCTTGATCCTGCTGGGCGGCGGCCTTCCGGAAAAGGCGCGCATTCTAGCA
The DNA here is from genome assembly GCA_026394565.1 of Methanothrix sp. GTDB lineage: Archaea > Halobacteriota > Methanosarcinia > Methanotrichales > Methanotrichaceae > Methanothrix. The sequence continues at coordinate 7,691 of JAPKYA010000016.1, read as the reverse complement.
GACCCGGGCATTGCGCTGCTCCTGGGTGCCATGCTCTGTCTGGCACTGGTGAGAGAGAAGATGCAAGATCTGATTCATGTGGCCGCGCGAAGATCCGGCGTGATATTGCTGGACCTATGCGGAGCGGGAGCTTTCGGCTATGTGGTGGCACAAAGCGACTTAGGTCAGGAGATCTACCGCCTGGGCCATTTTCTGCCCGCCCTGCTCTTGCCCTTCCTGGTATCCGCTGCACTGCAGCTCGCCCAGGGGTCCAGGGTGGTGACGGCAACAGTTGCCGCGCAGATCCTGGCCGGCTATCCTCTGCCGGCGGTTACTTTAGCCCTGCTCATAGCGGCGGGGGCTTTCATGTTCTCCTATGTCACCGATCCATACTTCTGGCTGATCAAAAGCTCGACAGGAGCCAGCATGAAAGAGACGGTTCTGGGATACACTCTGCCCCTCGGCCTGCTGGGCCTGGCGGCCTATGCAATGGCTGTTGTCTTGCATTAGCGAAGATTTTTTGATAAAGATAAATCCACTGGTGTGATATGGAAATGGATGTCCTGGCCGTCGTGCGGCAAGAGCTGCTGCAGAGCATTGACGAGAAGACTCGCGAGAGCGCTCAGCGCTTCTTCAAGGAAGAGGTCAAGTTCCACGGCGTGAAGAGCGCCCTGGTTAAGAAAATTGCCACGTTGTATTTTCGGGAAATAAAGGATCGAGATAAAAACGAGATCTTCTCTCTATGCGAAAATCTCCTGCAGGCCAACTTTGGTGAGGAGGCCTTCATCGCCTTCGAATGGTCCTACTCTCTGCGACGCAAGTATGAGCCCGAGGACTTTGCCGTATTCGAGAGATGGGTCGCAAAGTACGTGGACAACTGGGCCAAGTGCGACACGCTTTGCAATCACACCCTGGGCAGCTTCGTGGAGATGTATCCGCAGTTCATCGAAAACCTGGCGGTCTGGGCCAGCTCCGAGAACCGCTGGCTGCGGCGCGCCTCGGCTGTGACGCTCATCCTTCCCGCCCGGAGGGGCCTGTTTCTCAAGGAGGTTTTCGAGATCTCGGACATTCTCCTCACGGACAAGGACGACATGGTGCAGAAGGGCTACGGCTGGCTGCTCAAGGAGGCGAGCAAAAAACACGAGGAGGAGGTCTTCGACTACGTGATGAGGTGGAAGGTGAAGATGCCGCGTACAGCGCTACGGTATGCTATCGAGAAGATGCCGGAGGAGATGAGAAAAAAGGCGATGGAGAGGTAGAAAGATCACGGGGAAGCAGCTATTGAACTCAATTTATGCCGTCCAAGTGCTGAATTTGAGCTAAATCATTAGGCCAATATGGGCAGCTTCTCTCCCCTGCCGCTTTCTCCCGTTGCGCCTCGGCAAATGCGGATTTCGCCTCCTCCTCTCGCCCCATTTTCTGGAGCAGCCTTCCCTTTTCTTGCCAGGCGTCGGCATTGTCTGGACACAGGCGTATGGCTCGGTCGAGGAATTTGAGCGCCTCTGGGTATCTCCGCAAACCCATCTGGGCCAGGCCCTTGCCCATGCTGAATTCGAAGGATTCCGAGTGCCTCTTTGTCAGAAGCTGGAATTCCTTCAAGGCCGGGTGGTATCTCTCCAGGGCGAGAAGGGCAAAGGCTTTCCCCCTTGACGCATCATAGTATTCACCATCAATTTTTATAGCAGTTTCAAAACATTGCAAGGCTTCATCATAAAGGCCCTTCTGGAAATGTATCGCTCCTTTGCTGTACCAGGCGATCGTTACCTCGGGGCTAATTTTCAGAGCTTCATCGAAACAGGAAAGAGCTTGATCATGACGACCCAGGGCGGACAGAATCTCTCCTTTGCGCACTATGAAGCCGCTATCCTCCGGTTCGATCTCCAGGGCTTTATCTATAACTTGCAGAGCCGTTTCCGGTTCTCCTTTTTCGAGGAAGATCTCCAGTTTCACCCCAAGTGCATAGGTATTTTCAGGGTCAATGGCCCGGCACCTATCCAGGCATTCAACGGCTCTATTAAAATTGTGCATTCGCTTATGGATCTCACCCATTTTAAGCCATGGGGAGGAGATATCGGGATCTATCGAAGCCGCCATCTGGAAGCATTCCAGGGCTCTAGCGTCCTCTTTTTTGTTGATTAGAGCCACTCCCTTGTTGAACCAGGCGTCCCAGAAATTAGGATCGATCTCAATGACCCTGTCGAATTGCTGTATTGCCTCATCCAAACGGCCACTTCTACCAAGCGTTGTTCCCAGGACCGCAATGGTTTCGATATTAGCAGAGTCTGCGAACTCCTGCTCAAACCTCAGGAGAATGTCATCAACGGTGGGAAGCTCTCGCGAAGTTTTCGTTCTCTTTTTCATTGCAAGGTCTTTTCTTCTTTCATATATTTATTCCTTGCTGATAATCTTCTCTGCAAACTTCTGGGAGCATATGGCCTCCTGCGAATAGTTGCTCACTGCCTGTGACAAAAGCCTATGCTTGGCATGAGATGTAGCATAGCATGCTTCAGCGGTGACACTGTTTCAGCCGAAGCATGTGGTTCTACAAATCGTCAAGCCAATTTGAGGGGTGATCACAATGAGGATTTATGTCGAACCTGATGGTCAGCGCTTAAATCTGAGCCACCAATTTATATCCGGTGTTTCAGGTAAGTCAAGATACAATCTTAAGTCCCGACGAAGATCATTTAACAACTCATCAAGGTTTACACTCGGGCTTGAAGAAAGTTTATTGGCAAAAGTTTGTGCAAGCTCAATTTGTTTTGGAGTACCAAATAATTGGATATCCGAAATTGCTGATTCGATATCATCAAAATAGTTAGGCTGTTCTCCAGAAGGCCTGCTTGAGCTCATCTCTAATTTTCTCCAGGCTTCAATTAAGTACTTGACTCTCAAATCTCTTTTCTTATTATCCCGATCTCGTCTGGCTGCCAATTCATGAGTTTTCCACCAGCCCAGAATGGTAAAAAACGATGCAATCAGCAGGGGTACGAGCAGATTGAAACTAAGCACGTCTGATAGCATAGACTAACTAATTCACCAAATCAAGATATAGTAAATTTATGCTCAATTCAAACCCCAGCTTCTCCTCGCGAGCCCCAACTGCTTTCTTCGCCAAATGACTTTAAATCCGCCCGCGTTTATGCGTCCTCCACAATCAGATGCGTGCTGCCCGAACATACTTGTCATCTTCACATCCGCCATCCCACATCGTATCTTGCCCCGCACTCCGGGCAGATGAGGATAATCCTATAGCCCTTTTCCTCCTGCAGAAAAGAGCTGTGAAATCCCAGCTCGTAGCCGCACTGGGGACAGATCCTAAACTCCTCTGTCAGCTCGATCTTAATGATATCGCGAGAAGCTTTCATGCGGGCAGCATTATCCTTGCGATCTATTCTATTTTTCCCTGGCCCCCTCATCACCGGGGCCCGTGGAGCCTGCCAGGTCGCCGATATACCGCCCACAATGGGGGCATCTCATTTTCTGCATCTTTTCCGCCTCTTTTCTCCTGGCCAGAACCTCGGCAAAGCCTGAGGCCAGAACGCCTGTGGGCAGGGCGAAGAGGCCGATCCCCAGCAGCACTACTATCGAGCCGATGAGCTTGCCCCAGGGTGTGATCGGATAGAGGTCTCCATAGCCCACCGTGGCCAGGGTCACAATGCCCCACCACATGGCTGCAGGAATTGATGCGAAGGCCTCAGGCTGGGCTGCGTGCTCCGCCTCGTACATGAGGCTGGAGGAGATGACGAGCAGGATCATGATGGCAAAGAGCATGAGCAAAAGCTCTTCCTTCTTCAGCCGCAGCACATCCACGAAGGTCTGCAGCGACTCGGAGTAGCGGGCCAGCTTCAGCACCCGGAAGAGGCGGAAGAGGCGCATTGCTCGCATGAACCTCAAATCAGGGAAGAAGACTGGTAGATAGAAAGGCAGCACGGCCATGAGATCGACTAAGGCCATGGGCGTCACCAGGAATCGCATCCTGCCTTGCACCGGATCTTTGAATCTGGGATCTTTTGTGCAGCTCCAGACGCGCAGGAGGTATTCAACTGTGAAGACGGCCACGGAAAATACATCGAAAGCGTGAAAAAGGGGGGCGTAGGCGGAGTAGATCGACTGCACCGTTTCCAGCACCACAGCAGCTACGTTTAATATTATCAGGCCCATGATGAAGGGGTCGAAGTACTTGCTGTCCTCATCTCCCGGCTCCAGTATGCCGAAGATGCGTGTCTTGAGGTCCTGATTCATTGCCAAGAGTCCTGAAGTGCAGTTTTGCATTTAAATTCTTTCCAGTGCAATTTATGGGCCGTCTTCGTGGTCCTCTTTCTCCTGGGCTTCCTTCTCATTCCGGCGCCTCTCCAGCTCCTCCACGAAACCGGAGGTGAGAATCGATGTGGGCAGCGCGAAGGTGGCCACGCCCAAAATTATAATCAGCCCGCCGGCCAGCTTTCCCAGGGGGGTTATTGGATAAAAATTTTCGCCGACGGTGGTCATGGTCAGCACCGCCCACCACATGGTAGCGGGTATGTCCGGAAAAAGATGCGGCTGGGCCTCATGCTCCAGGAAATAAATCACCGTCGAGGACAGCACCATAAAAAATATGATGGCCGAGAAGCTCATGGCCAACTCGCGCTGCTGGGTCCGTACCACATCCATAATGGTCTGCAGGGAATCAGAGTAGCGGCTGAGCTTGAGCAGCCGGAAGGTCCAGAGCACGCGAAGGCTTCGTAGCAGCTTATGATCCGTGGGAAAGGCCAGTATGGCATAAGTCGGCAATATTACCAGAAGGTCTATCAGCGCCAAAGGAGTCAGGGTGAAGCGAAGCCTTCCCAGGAAGGGATGCCTGTATTTCGGGTCCACATCGCAGGACCATAGACGCAAGATGTATTCAATGGAGAATATCGCTACGGATATGTCCGCAAAGTACTGGAATAGATCTTTATGAGCACGATAAATGCTCTCCACTGTTTCCAGGACCACGGCAGTGACATTGAGGACCACCAGTACCAGCATAAAGAGGTTCACTGCCTCTGCCGTTTTGTCTTCGGCATCGGTTGTCTCCAGGATCTCGTAAATGCGGAGCTTGTAGCTCTTGGCCATTCAACCTCGGCGATATTTCTGCTTGGGTATGTCTATCTTAATATATACGAACTTGCCCTATTTTTAATATGCGAGCCGCCTGCCTCCAGCTTTGTGTCGAGTCCTGTCGACCGGAAGAGAACCTCTCCCGCGCATTGCAGATGGCCGGCGCAGCCCTGGCCGAAGGCGCAGAGGTCCTGGTCTTTCCTGAACTCTTTCTGACCGGCTTTTGCTACGAGCCTTCCTTGCAGTCCTCTCCTCTCGCCCAGGACCTTCCGCCCTATCACTCGCTTGATCCCTTCCGGGCGCGGGCAGAGGAGCACAATTGCCTTTTCATCGGCTCGCTGCGCAGCGGCCGGCAGAACCTGGGCTTCTGCCTGGACCGCGACGGCCTGCAGCTTCGCCCCAAGATCCACCCTTTCGGAGGGGAGAAGGAGCACTTCGATGGCGGAGACGTCATATCGCCCGTAGCCACGAAGTGGGGCCGGGCGGGCCTGCAGGTTTGCTACGACCTGCGCTTTCCCGAAGTCGCCCGCTCCCTCGCCCTGCAGGGCGCGGATTTCCTGGTCACCGCGGCTCAGTTTCCCGAGCGGCGGCGCGAGCAGTGGCGCACTCTGGCCAGGGCCCGGGCCATCGAAAACCAGATGCCCCATCTGGCCTGCAACTGGGAGCGCGGCGGAGGCTCATTGATCATCGATGCTCGCGGGCGGGTGCTGGCCGAGGCCGGCTCTGAGGAAACTTTGATATGGGCCGATATCGACCTGGTTGATCGGGATGCTTTTCGCCGCGAGGTTTCCTGTTTTGCCGACCGCAGGCCTGAGATCTATGGAAGGTGGGAGGCTGAACGCTCTAACCCATAATTTCCTGGTCTCCAAGTTCCGGGGCTATTACCTTGAATCCTCTCTTGATGCTCCGCCCAGCATTGCCTCCCGAGAGTGGGGCTTTCTCTTCTTCGACGACTCAGGCATGCGTCGGCACAAGTCCTTTTTCTCGCGCGGCGAGCTTGTTGATTATGTGCGGGCCATGGTGCCGCGCCACGTCTATCACTCTGCTGCCTACTACCAGCGGCCCGGCGCGCCTACTATGAAGGAGAAGCTCTGGCAGGGTGCGGACCTTATCTTCGATCTGGATGCGGATCACCTGAGAAATGCGCCCAAGAGCTACAGCGAGATGCTGGAATTGGTAAAGAAGGAGACGCAAAAGCTATTAGGATTTCTTACAGCAGACTTTGGTTTTTCTGAGAAAATGATCAGTGTCGCATTCTCTGGCGGCAGAGGCTATCATATTCACATTCGCGATCCGCGGATATTTACTTTGGGTGGCGATGAACGACGCGAAATTGTTGATTACCTAACCGGGAGAGGCCTTGATATCGAACGGCTTAGATTTAAGGTATTGATTTCGGGGGATGTAGGTGCCGATAAAGTCCGTGCACTCAGATGTCCAGCAGAGAATTCGCCTGGATGGGGCGGCAGGTTCAATGAAGCGGTTGTGAGATTCGCTGAAGAAATCCGCAAGTTAGATGAAAAAAGTGCTGTGAAAAGGCTTACGGAGATAAAAGGCATTGGAGAGGTTCGGGCTGTCGAATTCTATACGAGGATTAAGAATGATCGGGTATTGGACAATATACGCACTGGCAATCTGGATAGCATAAAAGGCGTCCAGGATATCTGGAAATATGTTATCAACAATTATCTGGCAGACCAGTTTGTAGAAGTCCTAGGTGGCGAGACGGACGAGCCGGTGACGGCCGACGTGCGCCGGCTGATTCGCTGTCCCGGCAGCCTGCACGGCGGCTCCGGCCTGCGCGTGACGCCCCTTACTCTGCGCGACCTGGAGGACTTCGATCCTCTGCAAGATGCCGTGGTCTTCGGAGAGGAGGCCGTGCTACTGCAAATTTTGAAGCCCTTCAAAACTCAGATGAGAGGCGTTAGCTATAATCTGGAGGAGGGGGCGACAGAGCTGCCCGCCTGCGTCGCCGTCTTTCTCATGGCGCGGGGCGTGGCGGAAGCGCGCACAAAGCATTAATCTATATATTATTTGATCTCAGATAACAGGCCCGCGCAAGAGGTGGATGAGTTGGATCTGGCCAATGCGCTTCGGGAAGAGCGCAAATCAGCGGAGCTTCAGCATCTGGATAAGAACTTTTACCAGCAGGTGGGCGTCTATCTGGCCGGCCTGGGGCAGGAGCTCTCTTCCGTAGAGGACCCCTTTAGCGTAGAGGCTCAGATTCTGCAAGACACCCTCAAGAGCGAGAAGAACAGCGTGAATAAGCTGCTCGACCAGAGGGTGAAAAAGATCGTCCGCCGGGCGCTGAGAAGTGCGAGATCCGCTTCCCGTGAGGAGACCCTTCTTGGAATGACCGAGGAGGAGGAGGAGATCTACAGGCAGATGCTCTCAGCCATTGCCTCCGGTCGCGTGGCCATCTTGGCTCATGTGGCTCACACCGAAAGGCCTTTAACGGGCAAGAAAGATATAGCTCGGGAATACGTTATTGTGCGGTTGCTGGATAGTGTTCCTCTGTTCGTGGGAGTTGACGGGAGAAATTACCTTCTCAGGAAGGATGATGTGGCTGTGCTCCCGGCCGTTCACGCCAGAAATCTGCGCAACAAAAATTTAGCGTCCGAAGTGAAGAT
>JAPKYA010000071.1 GCA_026394565.1 Methanothrix sp. | reverse complement strand
GATCGAGGCGCCCACCATCGGCGTGGAGGGAATCTACCAGGCCTCCGGCCACTTGAGCGGCTTTTCCGATCCGCTTACCAGTTGCAAGGAGTGCAAAGAGGTCTACCGGGCCGATCACCTCATCAAGCACATCATCGAGGTGCCCGATGCCCTGTGCAATGAGGAGATCTACAAATGCATTCAGGATAATGAGATAGGCTGCCCGGAGTGCGGGGGAGAGCTGTCCCAGGTATATGAGTTCAATCTCATGTTCAAGACCATGATCGGTCCGGGAAACAAGATGACCGGCTATCTGCGCCCAGAGACCGCGCAGGGCATGTTCATCAACTTCCCCAGGCTGCTGCGCTACTTCCGCGACTCTCTGCCATTTGCCGCGGTGCAAATCGGCAAGTCCTTCCGAAATGAGATCTCGCCCCGCCAGGGAGTGATCAGGCTGCGAGAGTTCACCCAGGCCGAGGCGGAGATATTCATAGATCCGCGGGACAAGAGCCACCCCCGCTTCGCCGAGATCGCGGACATCAAGATGAAATTCTACTCCCAGGCGGCGCAGGAGAGGGGCGAGGAGGAGGAGATGACCTTTGCCCAGGCTGTGGAGAGGGGCATTGTGGCCCATCAGGCCCTGGCCTACTACGTGGCCCGCACCTATCAATTCCTCCTGGCGGTGGGCGTAGCCCCGGACAAGCTGCGCTTCCGCCAGCACCAATCGGATGAGATGGCTCACTATGCCGCAGACTGCTGGGACGCGGAGGTCTTTTTGGACCGGCTGGGCTGGATTGAGATCGTGGGCGTGGCGGACAGAACCGACTATGACCTGAAAGCCCACACGTCTGTGAGCAAAGTCAACCTGAGCGTCTTCGTACATTATGATCAGCCTGTGAAGCGGCAGAAGCTCGTCGTCAAGCCGGACTTCAAGGCCCTGGGACCCAGGTTCAAGGCCAAGGCCAAGGCGGTAGGCGAGGCCCTCAAGGCCCTCTCCCCGGAGGAGCTGAAAAGCGGCGATATGATCCGCCTGAATGTAGAGGGAGAGACGATCGAGATTGAAGCAGGCCTTGTCTCATTTGAGAGCGTGGAGGAGGAGATTCGAGGCGAGGAGGTCGTACCTCACGTCATTGAGCCATCCTTCGGCATTGACAGGATAATTTACACCGTACTGGACCACTCCTTCTACCAGGACGCCGTGGACGGCGAGCCGCGCGCGGTGCTCAGATTCCTGCCGGCTGTGGCCCCCATTGAGGTGGCAGTTCTGCCTTTGATGGACCGAAAGGAGCTGGCAGATCCGGCAAAGGCCATTTTGCAGGAACTTCGAGGGCGCGGCATGCGCGTGGACTACGATACATCCGGATCGATCGGGCGAAGATATAGGCGCAACGATGAGATAGGCACACCCTTCGCGGTCACCGTAGATTATGATACGCTTGAGCAGGCCACCGTCACCATTCGGGACCGCGACAGCATGCAGCAGGTCAAAGTGCCGCGATGGCAGATAGCGGACAAGCTGGCGGCATTGCTGGGAGGCCGACTGTTGTTTAGGGATGCCGGGGATCTGGTCGCCCCTGGAAAGAAGGAGTGAGCAGGGAGACTAGCGGATCGTGCCTGAACTGGCCCCAGAGTGGCGCACCAAGCTGGTCAAAGAGATACGCAGAAAAGCCATTCACCTCACCGGCCTGTCTGTGCCCCTGGGCCTCATCTTCCTGGGGCCCGGCGTTACGGCTGTGGCAATCTCTCTAGCGTTGGCCGCATCTTTGCTGCTGGAGGCGGCGCGGCTGAAGGGAAAGATCCGGCTGCCAGAGGTGCGTGATCACGAGGAGACAAAGGTTGCCAGCTACATTTATTACATGGCGGGCAGCCTTCTCTGTGTGCTGCTCTTCCCGCCCAGCATCGCCGTGACCGCCATGCTCTTTCTCACCCTGGGAGATACGGTAAGCGGCCTTGCCGGCTCCATTTTGAATAACTGCGATGTGCGAGGCATTCCCGCCCCTGCGGGGAGAGGGCGCATCAAGCCCCTTCCCGTTCTGGCCGCCATGTTCATAGCCTGCCTTTTTATCGGCTACCTCGCCTCCGGCTTTTCCGGGCTTTCCTTTCCCATTTACCTGGCGGGGGCGGCGGCTGCCACCTTCGCCGACGGCGTGGCTATTCTCATCAGAAACAGAAGCCTGGACGACAACTTCACCATACCGGTATTTTCAGGCGCTCTTATGAGTGCGGTCGCCCTAATTCTCAACTCCTCGCTGCTTTGACGATAGATCATGGTTGCAGGCTATTGCGCCCTATGCGGCTTCGCGCGAGACCCGGCGTGTCACGCGAAGGCGCGAAGCCGCGAAGTTCCAATGAGAGAAGGACAATTCTTGCCCGATCCTTATTGATTTCCGCCTTAACCGATGACGCATGGAAAAGGTTTTTTAAAGTATGGCACCCCTTCTACGCTCAAAAGCGGCAATTGCTGCTCTGACAAGGGAATAGGAGGATATGGAATGGATATTATTCTGATCGGTCCACCGGGATCCGGTAAGGGCACACAGGCCAAGATGATCGTCGATAAATATGCAGTTAAGCACGTCTCCACCGGAGACATACTGCGAGAGAACGTTCGCAATGGAACTCCTCTGGGCGTTGAGGCCAAGAAGTTCATGGATGCCGGCAAGCTGGTTCCGGACGCACTTCTCATCGATATCATCAAGGATCGGCTGGCTAAGGACGACGTCAAGGGCGGCTGGATGCTGGACGGATTCCCCAGGACCATGCCCCAGGCAGAAGCACTGGACAAAATCCTTCCCGCTCTGGGCCAGAAGATCAATGTCGTTCTGAACATCGATGTTCCCGATGCAGAGCTGGTCAAGCGGGTGACCGGCAGGCGGATGTGCAAGTGCGGCGCCACATACCACGTTACTTTCAATAAGCCCAAGGTTGAAGGAAAGTGCGATGCCTGCGGCGGCGACCTCTACCAGAGGGCGGACGATACCGAGGCCACAGTCAAGCAGAGGCTGAATGCCTACCACGCCCAGACACAGCCGCTCATCGACTACTACAACAAGAGGGGCATCGTCGCCACCGTCCTCGGTGTGGGCGATATCAAGGTCATCTTCGGCGAGGTAGTCAAGGCTCTGGATAAGATTTAGAGAACCTATTTACAACTCTTTTTTAAGCAGAATTTTTATTGGACAATCCAAATTATCATGACACTAATAGTATCTGCTTGCCTTGGGCGAAGAAGATAAATATGAACCGAAATGATCATAATTGGAGACAAACGATGGGGATCAGACTTGTTCGCGTATGTATTTGAATTTATGAAGCGCTATGATGCGCTCCTGCAAAGGCTGCAAGCCAGGTCCAGCGGAATCGCCGACCTCGACCGGAATATAAAGACAATAGAAGGGCTTTACAAGTTTCGACGGATCGAGGAGGTGTATGCTTTTCTGAGACTTGAACCATCAGCCCTTGCACTGGTTTCTGAAGCTCACAGGAGAATTCGAGATCATTTTCCGGAAGGTGAGATATTCATGGAGGTTCTTAGCGATCCGAGCTATCCAAATGGAAAAGAGTTACTGATCTCTATATCCACCAGTCTACCACCAAACGAGGCGATCAGAGAGCTGGATGCTTTTGATGATGAATGGTGGCTAAGTGCCTCGACCAGTTCCACAGCAGATATCTGTATTAAGGTGGAATACAGATAGCTAAAACAGAGCAAAATGAGTTCGATTGGTGTTTTTATCTGACACTGGCACAAGAGCTTGGGAGAAGCTCTGACGACGAGGCAAAGCTGCGATCTTCGATCAGCAGAGCTTATTATGCGGCGTTTTGCACTGCATGTAACTATATTTCGCGCGTGGATCGCAAGAAGCTGCCAGGGGATGAGCCTGTTCATCAATACGTCATAAATTATTTTAGTGGTAAAATATACGGCAGCAAAAAGAACAATAAAAGGACTAAGATTGGCTCGGAACTAAAGAGGATGAAAGCGGATCGAGTAAAGGCCGATTATGATAACAGCATAGGCAATATGATATCGCTAAACTCTACAGTCCAAGATGTTCTAATCAGATCGGAAAGGGTAATCTCCTCACTTGATGAGGGAGGGTTCTGATACGTCAAAGGGCCAAAAAACTTATCCTTTCAAACACATAATCATATTTCGATAGATATGATGAGGCTGTCGGTTTAGTCCCTTGATTTAATATTTCGCAGAAAAAATCTGAAATATTTTCCATAATTGCTCAAATTTGCCATAATTCCCCCCAATATTATTGAAATTTTCTAGATTTTCAGCACCTCTTTCTGTCGTTATATACTTTCCCGACAGCCTCATGATATCAGATCCAGTCAGCCTAGCCGCTCTAGCAGCTCCCTTTTTGGCCAAAGGCGCAGAAGCCTTCACAAAAACCGCAGGGGAGAAGCTGGGGGGAAAGATCCTCGAGCTTTGTCAATCTGTGGTGGATAAATTTAAAGGAGATTCCTACGCGGAGCAGACTCTAGCCCGCGCCAAGGAGATGCCCGAATCAGAAGATCGACAGAGTGCACTCAAAGGCATTTTGACCGAAAAGATGAACGCTGACTTGGATTTTGCAGGGGAGATCAAAAAGCTGTTAGATGAAATGCAGAAAGGTGCCGCTTCCACTCAAACCACCTTTGATCAACGCGGGCAGACTGTCGGCACCCAGACAAATATCGGAAATGTGCAAGGTTCAGTGAACATCGGAACCAAATAGACCGCCAGAAATGACCGGCAATCCCAGCTTCGATCAGAAAGACCAGTCGGTAGAAACACAGACTAACATCTATCACGCCGATCAGGTAATCGTTCAACCATCCGGATCAGCCGCTGCTTCGCTTGTTCCTCAACAAATTCGCCGCCCGCCACCAGACTTCACGGGTCGTGAGGACGAAATCCATGATGTCATGGAGATGTTTGATAGTGGTGCAACCGTCATTGGTGTGCGCGGCCTGGGGGGCATCGGCAAGACCGCATTGGCATTGATTTTGGCTAACAGGCTAAAGGATCGCTTTCCCGACGGCCAGCTTTTCTTGGATATGCAGGGCATGAGCAAGTGCCCGCTGAAGCCTGACGATGCCATGGCTCACATCATTCGCTCCTACCGGGGAATTGATGCTCTACTCCCTGTGGACCTGAACGGTCTAAGCGGGCTTTATCAATCTGTCCTCTCCGGTAAGAGGGCACTGATCCTACTGGACAATGCTGCTAACAGAGAGCAGGTGGAGCCATTGCTCCCTCCGGTAGGCTCCGCTCTGCTCGTGACCTCTCGCAACAGGTTTGCCCTTCCAGGGTTGGCGGAAAAAGACCTGGCCGTCCTGCCCCTGGAGGATGCCAAGAAGCTCCTTCTGGAGATCTCTGAGCGCATCGGCGAACATGCCGCGGAATTGGCCGAGCTGTGCGGCAGATTGCCCATTGCCCTGAGAAATGCTGCATATGCTCTGAAAGAGATGCCAAATATCGGCGTGACCGATTATATGAAACGATTAGGGGAAGCCAGGAAGCGCCTGGAGTTGGTGGAGGCATCCTTCTCATCCAGCTACGATCTTCTCACCCCAAAGCTGCAAAGGCTGTGGTCTTTGCTCTCCGTCTTTCCTGCGGACTTTGATCTGGCCGGAGCGGCTGCGGTCTGGGAGATGGAACAGTTTCCCACAGAAGATGCGCTGGGCGAGCTGGTGAAGTGGAGCCTGGTGGACTATCTGCCACCCACCACGGACGAAGGAGGGCGTTACAAGCTGCACGATCTGGCGCGTGATTTTGCAGACTCACGACTAGAAGATGCTGCACGTGAGCCTGCCAAGTTGCGACATGCCGGGCACTATCAGAAATTGCTCTGGGCGGCAAATGAACAGGTTCTGCAGGGCAATGGTTCGCTGGAAATGGGCTTGATGCTTTTCGATTCTAATTTGATGAACATCAATGCCGGGCAAAAGTGGGCGAGTGAGAACAAATTCAAGAGTAATCAAATAGCCGAGATTTGTAGCAACTTTGCATGGACCGGCCCTATTTTGAATTTGAAGCTGCATCTGCTCACGTATATTGAATGGTTGAACGAGGCATTAGTTGCAGTGCGTGAGACAAAGAAAAAAGATGCAGAAGGAGCCCATCTGGGCAACCTTGGCATAGCCTACTTCCATCTTGGCGATCCTCACAAGGCCATCGAGTACTACGATGGGGCGCTTAAAATTTCTCGTGAGATCGGAGACTGGCAAGGCGAAGTAAACAGCTTGGGCAACCTGGGTAATGCCTACTGTCATCTTGGCGATCCTCACAAGGCCATTAAGTACTACGATGAAGCGCTTAAAATTTCTCGTGAGATCGGAGACAGGCGGGGCGAGGCAAATCACCTGGGCAGCCTGGGCAATGCCTACATGAATTTAGGCGATTCTTATAAGGCCGTTGAGTACTACGATCAGGCGCTCAATATTTCTCGCGAGACAGGAGACAGGCGGGGCGAAGCAAATCACCTGGGCAGCTTGGGCGATGCCTACTTCCGTTTGGGCAATCCGCGCAAGGCCATCGAGTACTGCGACCATGCGCTCAAAATTTCCCGTGAGATCGGAGACAGGCGGGGCGAAGCAAATCACCTGGGAAGCCTGGGCAATGCCTACTTCAGTCTGGGTGATCCCCATAAGGCCATCGGGTACTACGATGAGGCGCTCAAGATTTCTCGCGAGATATTGGATCGGCGGGGCGAAGGGATCCATCTATTCAACATGAGCATCTCTTTTCTCAGTCTGGGCCAGCAAGAGAAGGCCCTTGATCTGGCCAAATCTGCCCAGGAGATCTTCGAGAAAATCGAGAGCCCCTATGCCGAAATCGTCCGCAAAACTCTAGCAGGATGGAAAATATAGCGCAATCACAAGGAACCTTTTTATTCAAATCCCGCTAGCCCTCTCCCAATGATATTCGTCTATTCTCTGGGCGGCTCCATCCTGGCAGGCCGCGATGCCGAAAGCCTCAAGGAGTACGCCCAGGCCCTCAAAGAACTGGCCCAGGAGCACCAGATCTTCGTAGTAGTAGGCGGCGGCAGGATCGCCCGCGAGTACATCGAAAAGGCCCGGGCGCTGGGCGCATCGGAGATGTTTTGCGACACCATCGGCATCGGCGCCACCAAGCTCAATTCTGCGCTGCTCGTGGCAGCTCTCGGCGACTCTGCGCCCCAGGAGATCCCGGACAGCTATGCCCAGGCAGCCCGGCTGGCTGGGCCCGGCAGGGTCGTGGTCATGGGCGGCGTGGCCGTCGGCCAGACCACGGACGCCGTCGCCGCTCTTCTGGCAGAGTACGTGCACGCGGACAAGCTCATCGTGGCCACCTCGGTGGACGGCGTTTACACCGCCGATCCTGAGAAGGACCCCGAAGCGAAGAAGCTAGCGCGCATGTCCTTCCAGGCCCTGGCCCGCCTGGCCATGGAGACGGAGATGAAGGCAGGCTCGCGCTCGCCCGTCGATCCCCTGGCAGCCAAGATCATCGAAAGAAGCTCGATCCCCACAGCTATCGTTCTGGGCAGTAAAATTGAAAATTTGAAAAAAGGTGCCCTGGGAGGGCACACGGGAACGGAAATCAGGCTGGAGTGAGTGACTTCACCAGGTCGCCGGGTGTGATGATGCCCCAGAGGGCTCCTTGCTCGGATACGACCAGCTGGCCGGCACCCGTGCGGCCCAGCATCTTGATGGCCTCGTAGATGGGCTCTTCTGAGTCGATGGTCAAAAAGCCGCGGGTCATGATCTCTCTGGCCTCCTGATTGGTCCTGCCGTCCGCCACAGCGCGGGTGATGTCGGCCAGGTTGATCAATCCAGGTGAGCTGTCGTCCACCAGGGCCTCGGAGACGCCGTTGTGCACCAGTATGCGCGATGCCTCCTGCAGAGAGGCGTTTGCCGGTATGCGTACGGCGCGCCGCGCGATTCCTTTAACGGCCACCTTGGGCACGGATATCATCTCATCGATGTGGAATATGAGGCGGCTCATGGTGTCGTCCCTGCCCGTCACTTTGCCCCGGATGTAGAGCTTGTTCACGGGCGTGGGCCCGACTTCAATGCTATCACCCACGTTGAAGTCCCTGATGTTGCCGATGATGCGCACCACGCCGTCACATTGCTGCGAGTGCATGACCTTGTTGAAGATGATCTCGCTGGCAGTGGTGCCCTCCATCACCACACCATTGCGAATTACGGGGACGGTTACCACATCTCCCGTGGCCTCAATATTGAGCGCCTCGAAGGCTGCGCCCGTTGCCCTGTATCCGCCCTTGGGGCCAGGTACGCCTTCTACCAGGTTCAGGGCTTTGAGGGATTGCATCTGATTTCGGATGGTGCCGGGATTTCTGTCAATCAGCTCGGCAATTTCCTCGCCCTTCACAGCTCGTCCTTCAACACGATGAATGTTGATCAATGCGGTTAAGATGTCTCTTTGAACAGGTGTCAAATCCATAATTCGATCGGCATTGTTAATGATAAATGTCCTATATAGATTTATTGATCGAAACATAGCCGAAAAAATTTAGTTTAACTTGAATCGGATTTTAAACGCTTCATTGACGAGCAATTCTGATCAAAATAGGAATTAAAACGCCTTATTTTCGCATAGGACATACTTTGCTCTTTTTGTAGGGAAAAGCACCCATTCGCCGCCAGATTTTTTTAATGGACTTCTCGAAGATGCTCCCCCAGGACTGAGGGTAGCAGGAACAGGGATAGACCTCCCCGGCGGGCGTTATGTGCATCCAGCTGGTGGCGGCAAAGCAGCCGAAGCTTTTGTAGGCCTCGGGAACGGAAAATATGCGGGGCGCAGCTTCGCTGCCCCGGACAAAGTCCGCCAGAAGGGCGTGATGGCCGGGCAGAAGGGCGATGTTCTGCCGCTCCGACCAGCGGCCGGTGCAGACCACCTCAAAGAACGTCAACTCATGCACGCCCATGCGGCGGGCAAGCTCGTGGAAGCTGTGCAGATGAGGCATGTTCTCCCGGCGCAATACCACGTAGAGGTCCACCAGCAGGCCGGCTGCAATGGCATTTTCCATGGCCGACATGGCCTCGGAAAAGACGCCCACCCGTCCGCGCATGGCATCATGCTCCGTCTCGATGGGGCTGTCCAGGCTGACATTGACGGCATAAAGCCCCGCCTCCTTCAGCCGGCGCGCGAGCGCGGCCGTAAAGCCCGCCCCCGAGGTGAAGAGGGTGGAGACGGCCCGATCGTCCACAGATGCCACCAGCTCCGGCAGCTCCCGGTAGAGTGCCGGCTCCCCGCCGTCGAATATGACCAGTGTGGTTCCCATATCCAGAATCTGGCCGATGATGTCTTTCACGATGTGGGGTGGGAGGCAGAGCTTGTTTCCGGAATTAGGCAGAGCACAGTGAGCGCAGCGGTTGGGGCATTCCTCGGTGATGGAGATGGTAACCTGGTCCGGCGTGCGCCTGCCCAAAAGGGCCCGCAGCCGGCTGTCGGCCAACCGGGAAAAAGCCCGGCTGGGGATGGGCGGGATCCAGGTAGACAGGCAGAGCTTTTCACAGTCCGCATAGGCGGGAAGCTGCCTGTCAAACATCTGCAGGGCGGACTTGATGGGGGGCAGATGAGCTAGAGGGCCGCAGGCATCGACCCGCACCCGGCCTTTTTTTACCAGGCCTTGCTGCATCTGGTCCTCCTGCATGCGGGCCTCGGCTCTGAGTAGGGGGCTGTCGTAAAGCGGGTAGGATTTGCAGCCGGACCTTCCGTCTCCTTCTCCCCTGGCCCCGGTCATCAATAGACGTCCTGGGGATCGAAGACCTTCTCCCCAACCACCTTGCCGTCCAGGGTGCGATAGAAGCAGGACCTGTAGCCGGTATGGCACGCTCCGCCCTCCTGCTCGATTAAAAGGAGGATCGCATCCTCGTCGCAGTCGATCCTGATCTCTAACACCCGCTGAAAATGCCCGGAGGACTCGCCCTTCAGCCAGAGCTTCTTTCGCGAGCGGGACCAGTAATAGGCCTTGCCCATCTCCCTGGTTTTAGCAAGGGCCTCATCAT
The DNA here is from genome assembly GCA_026394565.1 of Methanothrix sp. Taxonomy (GTDB): domain Archaea; phylum Halobacteriota; class Methanosarcinia; order Methanotrichales; family Methanotrichaceae; genus Methanothrix. Next base: position 22,654 of record JAPKYA010000071.1, on the reverse strand, counting down.
TCATGTAGGCCAGCATGAGCACCTCGCCGGTCTTGGCGTCCTGAGCAATAGCCGGGATCAACCTGTCAGTCATCGAGAGGATAATAGTGATATAGCCTATAAGGGCCTTGTTGCAGAGAGAATAAGGATAGAATAAGGATGAAATGCATCACCTGCAAAGGCCGGGGGCTGTGCGGCCGGCCCGTCTGCCCCATACTGCGCCGCCTGGAGGAGACGGCAGCTCTGCCCCGCATCGGCCGCAGCCTGGAGGGCATGTCCCCGCCCGAGGTCTTCGTGGGCAGGCACGGCTATCCGCTGGTGAGGGCCGGGCCCATGGTGCCGGCGGGCGGCAGCCCTGGGAGGATCATGGAGCCGCCTGGTCTTGGCATGGACATCGGCGAAATCATAGCAGCGCGCTCGGCGCTGGTGCGCTCCGAGAGCAAGATAGTAATAAAAGAGGCGCAGGCACCGGGAAAGCTGCTGGAGGCCATGCAGCAGATCGCCCTGTCTTCAGCTCCGGTAGGCACCGAGGTCTCATTTTACAGGCCGCCCCAGGGCCGGCTGCAGTTTGACGGCGTTCTCTCCCCTTCCGGGCCATCCGGTGAAATGTTGGGGATGCAGATCACCACTAACCCCATCATTCCCAGGAAGGTGGACCAGATGGTAGAGGACAGGGATGCCGGTGCAGCCGCAGCCGTGGGCGAGCTTTATACCTCAGGCATCGGCACTGATCACATCTCCCGCATGCTTTCCTTGGGCCTTTTGGGCAAGAAGAGAAAGCTAGTGCCCACCCGTTGGTCCATTACCGCCTCGGACGACATGATCGGCAAGCTTCTCAAGGAGACTGTTTTGGACGGGCCGATGGTAAACGATTACTATCTCTTCTCCGGGGAGAATCTGGGAAATCACTTCGAGATCCTGCTAATGCCTAGGCCCTTCAGCTTCGAGCTGGTGGAGATCTGGATGGCCCGATCTGTCTGGGCTGAGGAGGGTTTCATCGGCGGGGACAGGGAGGACGCGCGACCCAAGAAGGAGTACAGCTCCCTGGCGGGCGGCTACTATGCGGCAAGGCTGGCTGTGCTGGAGCACCTCGCCGGCCGGGGCCGCCAGGCGGCGGTGCTGGCAGTGCGGGAGATCTCGGAAGCCTACTGGGCCCCCCTGGGTGTGTGGGTGGTACGGGAGGTGGCGAGAAGGGCAATGCAGGCCGCGCCCCAGCGCTTCGCAAGCCTTACGGAGGCTATGGCAGAGATGGAAAAGAGGATCAGAACGCCGTCGGGGCAGTGGCGCAAGGAGGCCAAGCTGCTGGCCGCGCCGGTACAGAGGAGCCTGATGGAGTTTTAAGCTTTTTCAGCTTTGTTCTGGACTTTCCGGTTTCCCGCAGCCTGCTATCCGCCAGCGAATTCTCTTTATCAAGCCGAGCAGGGTGCGCGCCTCTCTCTCCGTCAGCTCCGCCCGGCCCAGGATGCGCCGCAGCATGAGCAGGGTGAACTCCACTTTATGCACAGGATAGCTGACCTCGGCGAGGAGCGATCTTATCCGCTCCTGCAGCAGAGCCAGGCTTTCCCCGCGGGCCATCTCCACTTGGCAGCATTTTCCGTTATCGTTTTGGGACAGCTCGTAGAAGAGCACGGCTGCAGAGTGAGAGAGGTTCATGACCGGATACTCGCTGCTGGTAGGTATGGAGACCAGCATGTCGCAGAGGGCCAGCTCCTCGGAATTCAGGCCGCAGTCCTCCCTGCCCAGGAGCAGCGCCACAGTTCCCTCTTTTCCCTGCAACTTGCCGGCCAGCTCCGCCGGGGTGAAGCAGGGCACGCGCAGATGCAGACGCAGGTGATGCTGCGCCTCATCCAGCCTTTTTCCCGTAGTGCCCACCACCAGATTGGCTCCTACCAGAGCCTCCGGCAGGCCGGCAAAGGTGCGAGCCATCTGCAGGACATCCCTGGCGTGCGACGCCATGGCTGATCCGAAGTCCTCGATCTTACAGGGATTGACCAGCACCAGCTCGTGAAAGCCGAAGTTCTTCATGGCCCTTGCCACGGAGCCCACATTGCCTTCATAGAGGGGCTCGACCAGGACGACCCTTAATTTCATCAGTTAATGCATGCCTAAGCGTTCTTTTATGGCTCTGATCTCTGATTGCACCTGTCTGAGAGTCATTGCGTATCCCTGCTGGATGTCTTCCCTCATGCCTTTGATCTCATCTAGCGTCATATCTGAGGTTTTCCGCACTGCTTTGAGATCATTTCTCATATCCAGGAGTAACGGAATTGCCTTGTTCAACTGGATTGCTGAGCAAATTTGAGCATAGCTCTCAGTCTTCATAATTTCCCCCTCATAATCCTCAAAAGCAATGCTCGATACCTGGGATTGTTCGGGTTTTTGGGTTTCTACCAGCTTCTTAAAATCCGCAATTGTTTCTTCATCGCCTTCGACCAGAGCTATTACTTCCGGCACATTTTCTCCGGTTCTATTGCGAGCATGGAAGCCTTTGAGACCCATGTCTATGGCATTGCTCATCAGGAAGTATCTGTAGCCTACCTCATGGACTTTCGGCCCGGTAATCTTTATCTTCAGCTTCATAGTCATCCATTATGTGGATCGGCAAGCTATTTGGTTCTTGCTGTTATAATAAAAACTCTCTGTAGATATGCATAGGCACTGAGCCGGAAGGTCCGCCTGAATGGACCTTTCGCCCTCTGCACCTCTGCGGATATCCTCGCGATGAGAGACACCGTTTCCGTTTTCCTCTAGTTATCCCTTTGATACCCCCAGCGGCACCAGCCGGGCCACCTTGGTGGCAATGCCCAGATTATGGACAACGTCCACCACATCTCCGGATGGCTTGTAGACCTGAGGGGCCTCCTCGGCCAGCATGCCTGGAGAGGTGGACTTGACCACGATGCCGTCTCTGTTCAGGGCGGCTTTCACATTCTTGCCTGTGAACAGCTTGAGGGCCTGGCTGCGGCTCATGACCCTGCCAGCACCGTGGCAGGCGGAGCCGAAGGTGAGTTCCTGGGCCCGGTCGCTGCCGCAGAGGACGTAGGAAGACGTTCCCATGCTGCCCGGTATGAGCACGGGCTGGCCTACGGCCCGGTAGGCGTCCGGAACCTCGCTTCTGCTGGGGCCGAAGGCCCGCGTGGCCCCTTTGCGGTGCACATAAAGGCGTTCCCTTTGGCCGTCCACCTCATGCTCCTCGATCTTGGCCACGTTGTGGGCCACGTCATAGACCAGATCCAGCTTGGAGCCGGGGAAGTACCTATCGAAGACCTCTCGCGTCCAGTGGGCAATGATATGCCGGTTGGCCCAGGCGTAGTTGGCGGCACAGACCATTGCCCCGAAGTAATGATCGGCCTCGGGCGAGCCCAGGGGCGCGCAGGCCAGTTGCTTGTCAGGAATGTCGATGTTGTACTTTTTCACCGCCCGGGATAGGACCTCCAGATGATCGGTGCAGATCTGATGTCCGGCTCCCCGCGAGCCGCAGTGGATCATAACCGTAATCTGGCCCTTGAAGAGGCCGAATTTTTTTGCCACTGGCTCATCAAAGATCTCCTCCACCCTCTGAATCTCCAGGAAGTGGTTGCCGCTGCCAAGTGTTCCCAACTGGGGTCGACCGCGCTTACGGGCTTTCACGCTCACCTGGGATGGATCGGCTCCAGGCATGTGCCCGCTCTCCTCGCAGTGGGACAGGTCTGCCTCAAAGCCGTAGCCCTCCTCCACCGCCCATTTGGAGCCGTTGATGAAAGTCTCGGTAAGCTGCTGGTCACTGGCATGCAGTTGGCCCGTGGTCCCCAGGCCGGAGGGGATGGCTTCGAAGAGGGCATCGATGAGGGTATTGATGAGCGGCTGCACGCTCGTCGCCTGCAGATCAGAGCGCAGCAGGCGCACGCCGCAGTTGATATCAAAGCCCACCCCGCCCGGGCTGATGATGCCCTCCTCCTCGCGAAAGGCAGCCACGCCGCCGATGGGAAAGCCGTAGCCCAAGTGAGCATCGGGCATGGCCATGGAGTAGTTGACAATGCCGGGCAGGGTGGCAACGTTGGCCACCTGATCTATCGTTCCCGGCTCCACCATCTCCCGCAGCGCCGCTGAGACGAAAATTCGCCCAGGCACGCGCATGCCCGGTCGGTAGCCGATGGGCACCTCGTAAATATTATCGTTGATCTTGATGATATCTGCCATAATCACACGTCCAAAATAACCTGAATGCACCACACGTCATTCTTCTTGATGCCGAACTTGTGCCGGGTGACGGCCTTGACCTCATTCTCGAAGGCATGTCTCAACAGATCCATCCTCTCGCCCCCAATCTCGGCCTGAAGCTTCCAAGATTCATTCCTGTCTTGCTGCAGCTTGACTGAAAAGGTGGCGAAGACCGTCGACTCTGTTTCGAAGAGAAAGACGATCTCGGAGAGCCATTGATAGGCCAGCTCCTCAAGATCAGAGGCCTCCAGCTCCACCTTCCAGGTCTCTTTGACGGCAATCGTAGTAGGCTCCACCATGGATTGGAAGAGGGCGGCAGCGGCATTAGAGAGCATCTCTTCCGGCGTCTTTCCGTAGGCTCGGAACTTTATGTCGGCGGTATGCTCCAGGTACTCAAAGGGAATCATCTGTTTAGTAATTGGGGCCGCCAGGCATTAAAGCATTGCCAGTCCTCGCGAGAGGCCCACGGCAGCGGCCAGGCGCAGGGCATGGGCGTACTCCCGCCCGGTGATGGGTCTGTTCAGCTCGGGAAAGCGGCAGGCGTTGTACTCCGGTCGAAACTGGTCCATGACATTCAGGTAGGTGTTCGGGGAGATCTCCTCAGACAGGAAGCGGACCACTTCCGCGGTCCCGGCTGCGCCCTCGGGCAGGACGAGGTGGCGGACGAGAAGCCCGCGCACGGCGATGCCGTCCTCGTCTATAACCAGATCTCCCACCTGGCGGTGCATCTCCCATATGGCCGCCTTCATGACGCCGGTGTAGCCCGGCGCGTTGGAATACTTGAGGGCCGGCTCGTCTGAGCCGTACTTGGCATCGGGCATGTAGATATCGAAAACGCCCTCCAGCAGGCGCAGAGTGTCTGCGCAGTCATAGCCGCTGCTGTTGTAAACCAAGGGCACATTGAGGCCCTCTTCTTTGGCCATGACCAGCGCCTCTAGGATCTGCGGGACGACGTGGGTAGGCGTGACGAAGTTGATGTTATGGCAACCTTGGCGTTGCAACGCCAGCATCATGCGCGCCAGCGCTTGGGCCGAGACCTCCCGGCCCTCGTCCTGTTGGCTGATGTCGTAGTTCTGGCAAAAGACGCAGGAGAGGTTGCAGCCGGAAAAGAAGATGGTTCCCGAGCCTGCGCGGCCTACCAGGGGAGCCTCTTCGCCGAAGTGAGGGGCAAAGCTGGCCACGCGGGCCCGCCGGCCGGTGCGGCAGAAGCCGCGCTCGTCGGCAAGGCGGTTAACGCCGCAGCGGCGGGGGCAGAGGTCGCAGGATTGTAGACAGGCCACAGCGGCGCGGGCGCGGTCTTCAAGGACATTTGAGGGCAGGAGGTTGTAGCCAGCCAAAGAAACCACGCAATATTCAAGGGCGGAATCTGTAATGATCCTTTCTGACGTCTTAAACAAATGGCTACAAACTACCACCGACACAAGAATCACACGAGGACTCGATTGTTCTATTATCCACTCGAAACCGCGAGGAGCCAAAAAATGTAAAAATGCGCCATCTGGATCAGAGGAACCTGATCCCCTTGGGCATCTCTCCGATGCGCTTCTTGAACTCCTCCGACCAGTTGGCGCTGTCCAGCCCCTTCTGGCTCAGGAATGCCGAGGCCCAGCGCTCCAGACCCACGCCGCTGCATCCCGACCAGAGCGGGTCCCCGGACTGCGACTTAACCGTGAAGCCCTTGGGATACTTCTCTCCGTTTACTGACAGATTCTGAAACTCAATCCAATTGCCGTTGTAGGGCAGCACGGCCTCGTAGTCCACGGTGCCAGCTCCCGACATCTCGGCGAGGCCCGTCTTTCCTTCCTGGGCCATGAACCATGGTGTGACCCAGGCCGTCCTCCAGTGCAGCTCCAGGATATCCTCGAAGATGTGCTTGTAGCAGGCCTTCAGCTTCTCCGCTTCTGCCAGCACCTGCTCGCGTGTGCCCAGCCAGACGATCTCGATCCTATGGAACTCATCCACGCGCTCGATGCCGTGAATTCCGCCGGACTCATAGCGGTGGCTGGTGCCGGAGCGATCGAAGACTGTGATGGGCATCTCTTCGCTTGGTAGTGTCATGCCCTGCAGAAATCCCCAAAAGGTGGGGCACTGGGCATAGCACATGCCTCCGATGGGCAGGTCGATCTTCTCCTTGACCAGCTCGAGGGGCACCTCATGGGTGACCTTGTAATAGTCCATGACCTCTTCCCAGAAGGCCGGATCGCGAGTCTTGGGCGGACAGACGAAGTAGATCTCCGGGTAGACGCCCTGGGCGTGGCCGCTCTTCTTCCAGACATCCCAGGTGTCCAGCTTGGGAAAGATCATCTCGCTGTAGCCCAGGGGCCGGATGATCTCTTCCAGCACAATTCTCTCGAAGGTTCGAAAGACGTGCGTCGCCTCCGGCCCGTAGATCCACTGGCCGCGGCTCGAGCCGTGCTTGATCCAGCCCGCCTTTTGCATCTCCTCAGTGGGATCGCGAGTGAACTTGGGCTGGCGGGCGCTGCTCTCCCAGAGCAGCTCCCAGTGCTCGGTCTTGCCTCCATAGCTGCTTTGCAGCTTCTCTTCCAGAAGGCTGATTATCCTATCCGGTATGCGTTTTTCCATCTCCGACTGGCCTAAAGTCCCGTCGGGGCCAACATCCAGTGATAGATGGAGTCGGCCGCCCTCAAATTTTATCTCTCGAACATGGGGTATCTTGTGCGTGATGGCCCTCTCCGACTCGACCTCTATCTCGAATTTATTTACATCCAGACCGCGCACGCCGATACGAAATTCTTTTCCCAAAAGCTCGGACAGCGGCCGGCGCAGCCTGAGAAGCGCATCATGGGCTCGTACATACCTGTCGCTGTCGATGACCAGATCGATCTTGTTTCCGGCCAGCTTCCACTCTGTTATCTTCGCGCCTTGACCCTCGGGAGCGCCCTTCTGCAATATGGGCCCGGCTTTCCCAAAGAAGTCTGAAACGGCCTCTTCGGCTGCTCCCGCGTCCGCGCTCAGCCGGAAGCTTGCCTCTAAATGGAATTTCATCTCTCCTCCGCGCAAGATTGTGTCTCTTCCGCTATTTTAATGTTCATCAGTAGATCGTCAACCGTGGAGAGCAGAGTGCCTATCTTCTCGGTGGAGAATTGCAGGCAGAGGCGGTCAGCATCTATCTGAAGGCTCATATTGGGCAGATTATCGGGCTCCACCGCTCTCGCCACAGTTTCAGCTTGCTTTCCCCAAAAGACCAGACGGGCCCATGTCACGGCGCATCCTCGACCTCGGGCGCATCCTCGGCAGTTTTATGCAGCTGCTCTCCCACAATCTCGTCCAGAACGACCAGGAATCGATCCTCTGTGCCCGGTGGGATAGAAGCGCCGCTGGCGATGGTGTGCCCCCCGCCCACTCCGCCTACGGCCATTGCGGCCTTTCGCAGAGCAATGGATAGGTCAAGGCCCCTGGATATGAGCGGCTTGGTTCCTCGCGCCGATATCTTGACCATATCGTCCTTATGATTCAGGGTGATGAGGGGACGATCTGCGTATAAATACCGGATTCCCAGTCCCGACACAATAGCTCCCGCTTCCATATTCACCATCTTGAGGTAGCGGATGTTCTTCAGCACCTTATTTTGCTCTCGCAGCATGCCGATCTCCCGCACGATATGGCCTTTGTATTCCTGGGCCAGGCTTCTGGCCTGCTCGAGTGCGCCGGTATCGCGCAGGCACAGTGTCAGGCCCAAGCCCGGAACGTCTCTATTGCCGCAGGCGTTGAGCAGCTCTACCATCTCCAGAGAGTTTTCCACTACCTCATGCTTGAGGCGGATGGCCTCTCCCAAGATCGAATCCGCGGCAAAGCTCCCCTGCATAAGTAATTTCAAAGTTAAGGCCGTGCACAGCCTTGCCAGGTCATCTCCGGCCAGGCTCTCTATGTTGCCTTTAATCTTTAAATCATCGAAAAATTGGCGGGTCTTTTCCATGTCGCCTGTAAAATCCAGGAGCGGCTCTATGCTTCTCTGGAATACTTCCTCTACCGGGCCGTCTTCAGACATCTTCAAGCCAGGCTTTGCCTCTACGGCTCCGCAAGCGATGGCCTCTTCCAGAATGGTTTTGTTCGCGCCGATCATGCCCTGCCGGTCGCCCATGGCACCAACGAGCGCCAGGCCGGATAGATCAGAGTTCTCGCCCATGTGGCGCACCACGGAATATACTGTGCCCGCGGCTGACAGCTCAAAGGCCCCATCTATGCCGAAGAGATGGGGGTTGAGGTGCATGCAATCCAGCGTACCCACGGGCCGGTGGTGGTCCAGAACGAAGCAATCATCTTTAACGCGGGAGATAAGCTCCGGCTTGCCGCTGCCCATATCGCAGAATACCACCGGCCCCTCCAGCCCGGCAAGCACGGACTCGTCCAGCCGGTTTAGAAGAGTGGCCTGAAAAGGTATCCCTGCACGCAGGAGGGCACTGCAGATCAGCCCTGCGGATGTGATCCCGTCCGCGTCGTTATGCGAGATCACGCGCATGCTGTCGCAATGCATTATCGACCTGGCAATAGCCTCTGCAGCTTTGTCCAGCCGCTTCATGAGATGAGAATTTCGGCCGTCTCAGGCGAGTAAGTCCAATCCGGTGCCAATCGGCCGGAGTCGTGATAGTATTTTACCAATCTTCGGACCTTGTTCTCGGTGAGGTGCAGGGATCTCTTGTTGTGAACGTCCTTCTTGTTGGCCTTGATGTGCTTGCGGACGTGCAGAGCTTTTCTCATCAGATTGGTGAGATCCTCAGGTATATCAGGCTGAGCGTTGTTCTCCTTCAGGAAGCCGGTTATATTCTTGCCGAGGACCAGCTTGGTGCTGGGCACTCCGTACTGATCTCGCAGGGTGAGTCCAATGCGGCTGGGGGGCATTCCGCTCTCGTGCAGCTTCATGATTGTCTTTTCCAGCTCCTCTTTGGATACATCGGACCACGCCGGTACTTTGGCAACCGCGGGTGGTCTGGATCGGGAAGAGCCCTTTTTTCTGCTGTGCATTTTAGCCATCTTTTTAGTCCTCATTAAATTTCATAAAGGCGAAGGTGTATTGCTCACTGTCAGGTGGGATAAAAAACTTGCGCCGCTCTGTAGGCAACTGATTTATAGGCAGGGGGGTTTTCAAGATTCTGTTATGTTTCCCGAGTATATAAACCAGCTATTTTATCTGGTGGGCGAAGCAGTAGTACTTTTAGCCGGATTGATCTTGATTCTGTCGATAATAGTATCTCTGCTCGTCCTTTACTCCTTTAAGACAGGCAATTTCTTCGCGGCTCGGTATATGCTTTTAGGCATCATTCTTCTCGAGAATGTAATAAAGACTCTCTTCTGGATTTTCCGTGCTGATGACACCATAGTAGACGATGTGGGTGTGCGGCTGCGCAATTACATAAACAACAAGGAGTTTTTGAGGATTCCATGTGCTATGCGATTCATATTCATGCCCCAATGCGTTCGCAGCACAGAGTGTCCGGCCAAGCTCACGCCTGAGGGGATAACGTGCGTGAACTGCGGGCGCTGTCGCGTCGGCGAGGCCAAGAAATATGCAGAGAGCCTGGGCTACCGGTTCTTCATCGTGCCCGGCTCCAGCTTCATAAAGAGGATAATCAAAAAATACCGGCCGCAAGCTATCGTCGGCGTCGGCTGCCATATGGAGATAAAAGAGGGCCTGGATCTCTGCCACCGCCACAGCATACCGGCACGAGGGGTGCAGCTCTTAAAAGCGGGTTGTGTGGCTACAACACTGGACTGGGAGCAGTTCTACGAGGCCATAAATGAAAAAGAACCTTGATCAAGAAAAAATGCCTAAAAAAATGTGCTGAATGGTACAGTTTATTCCATGCTGATGGCTTCAGATGGGCAAGCCTCAACGCATGTCTTGCACTCAGTGCACTTTTCCTTATTTACAACTGCTATTTCCTCGTCGTCCAAGGTGATGGCTTCTTCCGGGCACTCCTCGACGCAAGTTCCACAGCTTACGCATTCCTCTCTGTTAACAACTGCAGGCATTAATAACTCCTCCAATTTGCCTCACTAGGGCAAATCCACCTGTAAGTATATCTGATATATACCTTTCGTTAGCCTTGTCAGCCTATGCCAGTTCGTTGTACCTTTTTCGGTCTTTCAGCTCCTGGCGTTTGGCGCTGTTCCATCCGCTCACAGCCTGCAGATAGCCGGTGATTCGGCTGATGTGATCCACATCTTCCGATCCGCATTTAGGGCACTTATCTTCCAGCCCTCCTGAGACCTGAGAGCAGCCCAGGCATACTGTCATATCCCTGCTGAAGGTGAAGTAGCCGATCTGGGTCTCCCTGGCCAGGCGCATTCCAAAGTCCATCAGGCCCTGGGGGTCGGGAGTAGCCTCTCCCATGAAGATATGGAAGATGTTGCCGCCATCGACTATGGGGAAGAAGACATGCTCGAGCTTTGCCCTCTCGAAGATGGTCACGTCGGCGCCGGGCGGCAGGTGAGTGCCGTTGGTGTAATAGACGGGCAGATCGCGTGTCTTCTGCACATTCCTCTTCACGGCATCGAGGTCGCCCTTCACGACCTTCTCGGCATAGTCCCGGAACTCCTCGTGGATGAGGTCGGATACTGCGAAGCGCTGGGCTGTGGTCTCGGCGGGTGTACGCGCCAGGGCAATGGTCATGCCGTGCTGCTGGGAGAGTTTTTTGGCGTAGATCTCCATCTCCGTCATGGCCCGCACGGCCAGCTTCCAGGCCTCCCTGGACTCATGCATCTGCTTTCCTGTGTGGAACTGCACCATCTCGTTGACGCCTACAACGCCGATGGTATAGACCAGGCCCTCCAGGCCCACTGCGACGGAGCCCTTCTCGTCCGTGATCGGGTCGCGCGGCTGCTGTGTGGCAAAGGGCATGCGGTGATTCTTGATGATTTGGTTCATCCACTCGCGCTTGACTTTAAAGATCTCCACAGAGGTGTCCATCAGCTCTCGCAGGTACTCGAAGAGCAGCTCATCGTCCCCCCGAGCCAGGTAAGCGGCGCGAGGACAGTTGAGGGATACCACCTGCCAGGAACCCATGGAAAAATGCTTGCCATCTTTGAAAGGGCATTGCAGAAGTTGTGCGTCTCTGAGACGTCTACCAGGTCGTAGACGTAGCCATCGTAATCCTCTTCTTCAATCTTCTTGATCTTCAAGGGATGGATGTCTCCCTCTATTAGCTTCTGGATGGTGTCAGTCGCTTGGATCTCGGAAGAGTATCCGGCATCGGTCAATGTTTTGTTAACATCAAGATAGCTCTTCAAAGCAGTCCTAACGTTGGCGTTCTTAAGAATGGGTAAGAACTCTCCAACGTCAAGTTCTTTCGCTTGTTTTTTCGCGAAGCTTCCGTTTTCAAGAGCAAAGACCGGATGATCCGGGGTGACCCTTATCCTTCTCCCTGTGGTCAGAGTAATCTCCAATAGCTTGCCATGATAGCTCTGGCGCATTACGCCCCGGAATGCTTTCAACGAGGCCTTATGGCTATCGAAGTTGACACTGGGCGTCTTCGCATTTAGCTTCGCGAACTGAGCTCCGTTTAAATCCGTATCAAGACCATTCTTGACAGCGATCTCGAATAGCTCCTCTATCGGTTTTATTTGCAGCTCCCCGCTCTCTCCGACAAAGGGAACCAGCTCGTCTTTTGCCAGGCATTGATAGCATGATATTCCTTCGCCGGCTCCGCGGTAAGCGGGAAGCTGGTTGTCAAAGTATGGTGTGCCGTACTCGGCTGCCAGCTTGAAGGTCAGGAGGTAGAGCTGCTGGTAGGTGGGCAGATCCGGGTGGGCGGCATTGAATGCCTCGTCCTCCTTCATGAAGTCCGGCTCGATGCTGATCTCGGGCTTGGGGAAGTTGAAGGGCTTGCCCCAGTAGTCTCCGGCCAGCATGACCTCCATGAGGGCTTTGAAGGCCAGGCGCACCTCGCGCTCAAATTCGCCATAGGTCTTCAGGGGTGCATCAGGTGACGAGCCGTTCCAGACCCGTCCCGCGTAAACGGCAGGCTTGTCGCGCCAGAGTTTGGGAACTCCCGGCGTGAGCTGCACCGAGGAGAAGACGAGCTGGCCGCCGCGAGCGACCATCATCTGTGTCATCTCGTAGACGAACATCTGCATCAGTTGCACGATCTCGGCGTAGTTTCGCTTCTCGAAGTAGGGGGCGATGAAGGTGAGGAAGTTATAGAAGCCCTGCCCTCCCGCAAAGTTGGTCTGGGCGCTGCCTAGAGCCTTGACGGCATGCAGGATGGCGACCTCCGGTTTCTTGGCAGGACCTGCCACGCTGGCTTTGGTGCCGAGACCGTCAGGCATCAGGCCGTAGTATAAGAAATAACGCAGATCCCAGTCCTGACAAAATGGCCTCGTCCCGAAGTACTCCAGGTCGTGGATGTGCAGGTCTCCGGCCAGGTGGCGATCGGCGAGATGGGGCGGCAGCAGAAGAAGGTACTGCTCCTTGCTGATCTTGTCTGCCTTCTTCTTGTGGCTGGTCTCGGCATTCTCCTGGAGGTTGGCATTCTCCTTGGACTCAAAACCCGTACCGATGTCGATGAGGTGGGCATCATAGACCGGAGTTCCCACGCGAGTGCAGATGTTGCGCCACTCCGTGTGATGCCTCTCTAAGAGGATTACATTCATGATCTCGCGCACCAGGGGGCCGCTCAGGTACTGAACGTTCATCCACCGCACCCGGCGCTCCACCTCTTTGGCGATGTCCTGGGCCTCTTCCTCAGTAATGCCCGGCTCTTTGTAAAATTGTTCAGATAGCTTCGTCTCCTTGAGGAGCTGCTTGGCTATGGCCTCACGATCCCAGTCCAGCAGATGGCCGTCCGTGGTCCTAACCCTGGGCATAACAGAAACGGCCAGCCCTTCCAGGGTCTGCTGCACGATTCTGCTGCTCAACGCCATTCCCCTCTACCATAAAGCAACATAATTCATCATCTCAGCAATCAACTTATTATACCAGTATTTCATCCTGGGTTTATTCGCGTTTCGCTCCGAACTCTATCAAAATTTTTCTATATGTATCTCTTCTCTGGGTAATAAATTGATCGGCCAAAGTCTGCGCGGGAATTATTAAACCCAATCGGATGCGGGGCGAAAGTAATGCTACGAGGAGTATGCAAAAGATGCGGGCAGGATAATCGCCCTGTTTGTCGCTGGCCCGCTTGTCGCTGCCTGAAATCCAATTTTATAAAAAATATGCTCTATTTAATTATCGCTTCCAGTCTCTTGTTCACCTCATCCCAGTTCACAATGTTCCAGAAGGCATCCACGAACTTGGGCCTCTCATTCTTGTAGTCCAGATAGTAGGCATGCTCCCAGACATCCAGGACCATGAGGATGCGAAACATGGGGTAGACATTCACATTATGCTTCTCGATCTGCATGATCAGCGGCCTGCCGGTCATGCCGCACCAGGCCAGAGCCGCCCAGCCCGAGCCCTCTGTGCTGGCTGCCGCCGTGGAAAACTCCTTCTTGAAGCGCTCGTTGGATCCGAACTCCTTCTTCAGGGCGTCAGCCAGGGCGCCGCCGGGCTCCTTGCCGGCCTTGATCGCGGGGGCCAAGTTCTTCCAGAAGAGTCCGTGCAGAACATGGCCTCCTGCCTGGAAGGACAGCTCTTTTAGGGTGGCCTTCATGTCCACATCGGTCCCCGCCTGGCGGGCCTTTTCCAGCCTCTCCAGAAGGGCATTGGCTCCATTCACATAGGCGGCATGGTGCTTGTCGTGATGCAGACGCAGCTGAGCCTCGGAGATAAACGGCTCAAGGGCATTGTAGGCATAGGGCAGCTCCGGCAGGGAATATAATTTCTTATCGGACATAGTTTCATCACCTCTAGAATAAATGATATGTTGGGACTGCTGGCTATTTATCTTTTCTTGCATTTCTTTGGTAATTACAAAAAATTCTTAAGGTATCAGCGCATCTATGCTTTAATGGATGCCCCCAAGACGAGATTTGCCCTCGAAATTTGTTTGATGGTTGTCCTTTCAATTATTACAGCATCATCCGCGGTCCCGGAAAGCTCCCCCAAGCAGGTTCTCATTCTTGCCTCTTATCATCCGGGCATGAAGTGGGAGGACAGCATTATATCAGAGATTAAGCTCAACTTCGCGATGAAGATGCCATCTGCGATTTTTTCCGTCGCATTCATGAACACAAAGCGAATTGCAGCCGACGAGGCACGTTTTGCCGACTTAAAGGCGCTCTACCAGATGAAGTATAAAGATCAGCCTTTTGACATCATCATCTCCGCAGATACGGATGCCTTCAACTTTCTGCTCAAAAATAGAGACGACCTCTTTCCGGGAACGCCTGTAGTCTTTTGCGGCGTCGTGTACTTTGACGAGAAAATGCTGAAAGGTCGAAGCGGTTTTACAGGCGTTGTGGAGTCATACGATGTCGAAGATACCATCGCTTTGATGCTCAATCTTCATCCCCAAACCAAGCACATCGCCATTGTAAGTGATCAGACTGCCACAGGCCAGTCCGCCCGAAAGGTTCTGGATAAGATCATCCCTCGCTTTGAGGGGAATGTCTCTTTTGAATATCTGGACAACCTCACCGCAGACGAGCTTCGTCTAAGCCTGGCAGCTCTGTCCAATGATAGTCTCATCCTGCTTATGACCCTAAACCGCGACAGATCAGGACTTTTCTTGACTTATGAGGATGCGGCCCAGTTGGTCTTGGAAACAAGCCCTGTTCCATTTTACAGCATATACGATTTCTACCTGGGCTATGGCGTCGTAGGAGGAAAGATGATTGGCGGATATTTCCAAGGCGATGAGGCGGCAGAGATAGCCATTCGCGTCCTGCAGGGCGAATCCGCCGACGAAATTCCCGTCATAAACGAGAGCTTCAACCGCTACATGTTTGATTATTTTGTGCTGACCCGTTTCGGCATATCCCCGGACCGCTTGCCTCCCGGCAGTATGATCATCAATCAACCCTTCCAAGCGCACGCAAATCTCGCGAATGAGAATCTGAGCTTCCTGGAATTGCATAAAAAAGATCTCAGTCAGTCCGAGCTGCAGGGGTCGGACATCAGCGCCACAAACTTGAGCCATTCCTCGCTCTTGCGGTCCAATTTAAGCAATGCCCGGCTGGTGGGCAGTGACCTCAGCTATGCCGATCTGGAGGAGGCAGATCTGCATGGCTCCAACTTATCTCAGGCCGACATCAAAGGCGCCAACCTCGTGGCAGCCAATATGATAGGATCGAATCTCAGCGGAGCGGACATGAGTGGGGCCATTCTCGATCAAGCCAGGATCAGCGGATCGATTCTTAGGGGCGCAAACCTCAGAGATGCCCGATTGGAGGCCACAAACCTGAGCCGGTCCGACATGAGCGGTGCACAATTCGTAAACGCCTTCATGAACCGCGCCAGGTTCAGTGATTCGATCCTGGCGGGCGCCAATCTTTCCGAATCAAGCCTTGTCGGGGCCAACCTCATTGATGCCGATTTATCCTATGCTGACCTAACCCGAGCCGATATCTCCGAGTCACGCATGGCGGGCGCGAATCTATTTGGTGCCAGGCTGAAGGGCACCAGGTCGATTTTCGCCAATCTGACTCACACGAATCTCAGCAGAGCAGACCTCTCGGGCTCGGTCTTCCTCGCCTCCGGTCTGTCAGGGTCCGACATATCCAATGCGAATTTTTCCGGAAGCAATCTTGAGAGCGCCTGGATATGCCGGGCCGACCTTGCCGGGGCCAGGCTGAAAGGCGCCAAGCTAAAGGGAGCTCAACTGAACGACTCAGATTTTTCGGGCTGCGATCTGAGCGAGGCGGACCTGACCGATGCCAAGCTATATGATTCAAATCTCACCGGAGCCGACCTGAGCCAAGCAAGGCTTGTAGGCACAGATTTCACCCTTGCCGAAATGAAGTATGCATCCCTGAGCAGGACGAGCTTGCTGGGAGCCAAACTCAACTGGGCGGATATGAGAGAGAGCCGGCTACTGAGCTGCCAATTCGGAAGGGCAGAGCTGTTTGGAGCCGATTTGAGTCAATCAGACCTGAGCGGTTCCGATTTTACCAGGGCGTATCTCTCCAGAGCAAATCTATCCGGGTCCATGTTTAGCAACTGCATACTGAATTTTGCCGATATGTCCAATGCAAATTTGTCGGGCGCCGATCTCAGAAAGGCCAATTTTTTGAATAATCAAATGAATTACGCGGACTTTTCAGGTGCGGATCTCAGCGGAGCGACATTTTTCTCATTGGAGCTGGAAGGTTTGACCTTTCATAAGGCAAGGCTGAGGTCGGCCATCATGGATGGGATGCTCGTGAAAGGAGTGGATTTCGGCAATGCAGATCTGAGGAATGCTAAAATCAATAAGGCCACCCTGGAGAACGTTAACCTCTCCGGCTCAGATATGCAAGGGGCTAACCTGACCGCTGTGTATCTCGTGGGCGTCGATCTGAGTGGAGCCAATCTCGCGGGAATCAAGTACGATAAGATAACTCTTCCATTCATTGCAGCATCCAGGCTCAACGGGACGAAAATGAGCCCGGATCTACAAAGAGATATCAAAAAACTGGAGAGATGACGATGATGAAGATATCGATACTAGCTATAGTTATGATCGTGATTATTGCCCCTGCTCTTGGATATAAGCCGGTCCCTTCAGCCGAGCATATGGAATACATCACTGAGCAATTTCCTCCATTTAATTTCCCGGAAGATGGTATGCTGAAAGGAATCTCCGTAGACTTGCTGGATAGAATGCTCAATCGTATGGATTTAGAACTAAATCGCAGCAGCATCCGATTATCGACATGGAGTATGGGCTATCAGACCGCTCTAAACGAGAATAATACAGTTCTTTTTTCCACGGGTCGATTGGCGGAAAGGGAATCTCTATTCAAATGGGTGGGCCCCATCAGCCCCATTAATGTCGTGCTTTTCGTTATGAAAGACAAGGCCATAACAATTGGTGCACCGCCGGATCTGAATAAATATAAAGTTGGAGTCATTAGAGATTCAGCGGAACGACTATTGGCTATAAAGGCCGGATTGGATCCAAAGAATCTCATTGTTGAAAATGATTCATATGATCTTATAAAATCACTGCAAGATGGAACCATTGATGCCTGGGCCTATCCGGAGATCCCCGGCATATGGCAACTCAGTAGATTCGGCATAAATCCGAGCCAATATAAAACAGCCTATGATCTAGGTGGAGATTTTGAGCTCTACTACGCATTCAACAAAGATATACCTGATTCATTAGTCCATGCCTTCCAGAGCGCTTTGAATCAAACCAAGCAGGAAAAGGACATGGATGGGATCAGCGATTACGAAAAGATCCTTTATAAGTATTTGCCTGTCAGATACAGCAAGCTTAACGTTTCGGATGAACAGATCATTCGCCTGGTCAATCTCACATCATCGAGCATTGAAAGCGATGCTGCGGGGACATTTAAGAGAATATCCGCAGGAGAGCACCCCTTTAAGGATAAGGACAATCCAGCGCTTTATGTCTTTGTGTACGATACAGATGTAAATATCGTGGCTCATGCGGATAATCCCAGATTGGTCGGGATGAATTTCATGGGCAAGGTAGATGTCAGCGGAAAGAAGTTTAGGGATGAAATCGTTGCCGGGGCGATAAGATATAGGACCGGCTGGGTGGATTATATCTACACAAACCCTGCCGAGGGCGGCCTATATTATAAAACTACTTATTATAAATTGACCAGAGGCAGCGACGGCAAGCTGTACGTCGTATGCGCCGGCAAATACAAAGAGGGGGGTTGAACCCAAAGGTTGCCGGTCCGGGAAAGGGCTCCTAAAACACTTTTCCTAAGCAAAGGATAGGTTTTTGTCGGTGATACTATGTTTTTAAAGAGGGAGATAAACGCATTCCGTTTCATAGCCATGGTGCTCCTTGCTATAATCGCATCTACGGTTTTTGTATGCAGTGCCTCTGCCGATTATCAGGATCTTTTGAACCTGACCGGTGCCAGCGAGGATGTGCGAATGAATGCCCAGGATCTGGCCTTCTTCCTCGTCACGCATGACTTCGATGCCACGCCGAAAGGCGACCATGTTGATGTCAATATCAACGGTTTAATTTATAGGCTGAAGCCCAATGCCGGCAAACCCGGTCTGGCCGACATAGAGCTGCAATGACAGATCACTTTGTTTGAGCAGGGCCTCGATCCTTTGCAGCCTGATTATCTCGCCTTGGTGATGGGAATCTGATCGACGGTCATGCTCGATCCCTATGAGCTCTTCCTTATTTGTAAGGGCATGCAGTCTCCCTCGATGGAAGGTTTACGCATTCTTCATCGCCGCCTGCTGCAAAACCAGGATCATGAAGGCCTCGTCAGGGACTCATGGTCGGGGAGAAGAGGATATGGCCTACAATCTCATCGTCCGCAAGGGCGACTAAGGAGAGCAGGCAGGGGCAGATCTGGCGGAGCCGGTCGACGATATTTATGTATTTACCAGAGGACAATGTACACCTCATCTCCTTCCTTCTTGCCCTTCAGAAGCTGGCAGTGACGAAGGATGGCAAACTGGTTCTCCAACTCCGGGGACGGAAGCTGGAACCTCTCCATCAGCTCTGCACGGGTGGCCTTGCCCTTCTCCCGGATATACTCGTAGATATCCTTTTGCAGATTCGTGAGGCCATCCGTTCCTTCCAGGCCGTGGCTCTCCCGGAATATCATCTTCGACCTCTCCGCCCAGGGATCGCAGACCCTAATTCTGTGGCTGACATCGATGTAGCAGTCTTCGCAGAGGGTCTTGCCTTCTGTAGCGAATACTTCATCCTCAGTCATCTCTTTGCCGCAGTTCTGGCATTTTATTCCATCCAGCATTTCCATCTACCTCTATATTAATGAAAAAGTTCTAATACAAAGAAGCTACTACGAGGAAATTATGAGGGCATGCTTAATATTAATACTAATCCCAATTCTGGTCCTGGGATATGCAAATGCCTCTAAGATAACTGTGGGGCCGAAGGATGCTGATTATTCGCGAATTCAGCAGGCAATAGACAATTCCAGCCAGGGGGATATCATTGAAGTGCAGAGTGGAGTTTATCGCGAAAACGTTCATGTCTTAAAGACTCTCACCTTGCAGGGCATAGACAGCGGCAACGGGAGTCCTGTTGTGGATGCCGGAGGATCGGGAAGCGTCATCAGCATAACGTCCAACGGCACGATTGTCGAGGGCTTTAACATAACGGGCTCGGGCGGTTGTGGATGCGGCAATGCCGGAATAAAGATTGCTTCCAGCAATAATATTGTACAAAGCAATATAATTCGTGAGAATAAGTATGGAATTTATATTCAATCCGGTGCTGAGAATAACACAATTCTATCCAACGACTTGCTGGAGAATGAAATAACTGTAAGCGACAGTGGCCGCAATAATCGATGGAATGGGAGCGTGCCGGCAGAAGGATTGCAGGGCCTCATGGAGCTGATAAGCGGCCCGCGGGTTATAGGAAACCATTACAGCGATTACGATGAGGAGTCGGAGGGCTGCAATGATACCAACCAGGACAAGATCTGCGACAAGCCAAGGATGATAGGAAGCGGTCCAGGCAGGGATAATTTCCCTTCCGTTTCCTCTATGAATTGATGCTGATTGAAGATGGATTTCACTATTGCCTCTGTCTCAAAAGAGGATGGGAAAGCGATAATCGATATCTTCAACCACTACGTGCAAAGCAGCTTCGCCGCCTATCCGGAAGATCGGGTGCCTTACGAGTTCTTCTCTCTTTTCCTGAACATGGCAGAGGGCTATCCTTTCCTGGTGGCCAGGGACGGCGAGGGAAATGTGCTGGGATTTGCATTGCTCCGTCCGCATAGCCCCATGCCTGTATTTTCCGGGGCGGCAGAGATAACCTGCTTCATCGCTCCGGAGCACACGGGAAAGGGAATGGGAAAAGCAATGCATGAAAGCCTCCTGCATGAGGCCAAAGAGAAGGGCATCACTTCCATCCTGGCAAGCATCTCCTCCCTCAACCCGGCAAGCTTGGCTTTTCACAGAAAATGCGGCTTTCGGGAATGCGGTCGCTTCCAGAAGGTCGGCCGAAAATGGGGCCGGTACTTCGATGTGGTCTGGATGCAGAGGATGATCTGAATAGAAATGCTTGATCTGACTGATGGCAGCATAGGCATGTGGCCGTCTGTGCGCGCTTCCATCCAGTTTTCCGGCGTGCTTACTCCCGAGGCCACGACACGAAAAGGCGGGTTCTGCCGGGAGATGGGCCGCCTCTTCGACCGGCTGCAGGAGGCCTTTACCGGCCTGGAGGCGGCGGAGAAGGCGAGGTGCGGCCTGGATGGGATAGCGGCTGAAGTCTTTTTGCAGTTTGATCTGGAAAAGGGGAAAATCGTACTGGATAAGCTCTTCAAATACGCTGATATGGATTTTCATCTCTTCACAGAGCTTTTGGAGATACTGCAGCGCCATTTTCCTGAGTGCTATCTGGCTGTTCCCGCTTTGCAGGGATATGAGCTGGCCCGGGAGATCCGGCGATTTCTCGGGGTGCCAACGGTGGGGTGCGTCTTCCTGAAGGGGGACACAAAGGAGCGGCTGCTCATGGGCGACGCTCTGCAGGAGGTGAGCTTCGAGGGCATCCTGGAGGATACACAGAAGCACTATGAGGAGCGGGGCGGCGTTGAGAAGAAGAGGCATGAACTGGGGCCGGGCAGGGAGCTTTCCATGTACTGGCGAGGGAAGGAAGGCGAAGAGGAGGTCTTGTGGATGCAGGTGAGGATTGCATTGTCAAGATAACATTTCACCACAAAGATCACAAAGCGCACAAAGAACTCACGAAAAACGTCGAACTAAGCAGGCTGCGCTCCCGCGCGCGCGGGCAGCCACGCTCGCCCAGGCGGGCCCGGACCCGCAGGCGTGAGCGCACCGGCAGCGGACAAAAAAGCCCGGACGGCTGTAGCCGCACCTAAATCATTTGCACATTTCTCTTCTGCTTGACCTTCTCGTACAGCTTTCGATCCATGGTCAGCAGTGGAGCATTCTCCTTTTCCGAAGCCGCCAGAAAGAGTGAGTCGTAAAAAGCAATTCTGTCTTCAACCGCAATTCGATATGCCTCACTGATCAGGTCGCTCGCCCGGATGGGGGCGCACGCCTCGGAGATGAAGCCCATGCATTCCTGGAGGGCTGAGAATGTCAGCTCAGGGTCCTCTTGAAAATGAACCACCCGTTTCCAGGCGACGTTACCCACCTCCGCCATGGACAGATCCAGGGCTATGAGGTCCTTCTCGGCAATGGCATCCGCAGCTTTCTCAGATGCTATGTCCCGAAAGAAGAAGAGGGCTGCTATGACGGATGAATCCAGGATGACATTATCTGGCATCTCTATCCTCTCTTATCATCTCTGCTGCGGAGGTATCGATGGGCTTCATTTTGTTCCTCAACTTTCGAGCCTCTGCCAGGAAGTGATGCTTCTTCTTCTCCCGGACCATCTTCTCCACAGCTTCCCTGATCTCTGCCTGCCAGTTGACATCTCTCATCTCGTCCATCATGCGGCGCACATGATCGTCCAAACGGATGCTGTAAACACTGGTTGACATAATAGTTAAGTTTACTTTTTAGTATATGGAATTATTGCTCATCTAGGATCAGGCTCATTTCAACTCATTTGATTACGAATCACTTGCCAGGGGCAGGCCGGACGAGCCCGCGCGCCTTAGCGGAAAACTCTCCTCCGGATAGAATGCATCCGGTCCCAGGCACGCACGCGCTTGGGACGCCAGCCGGCCCCGCGGATCGCCTCAGTGGTGCGCGGCGGAAGAGAGAGGGATGAACAATTTCGCAGAGTCGCAGGCCACCATCTAGGCCCGAGAGTACTTGCGTCCTTCTCTTTCCAGCGCCGAGATAGGGCATCGGCCCGCAAGAACTCGATAATGTAGCTTACTTCCTCGCCCTGGTGCACTGCCTTTTGTAGCGTCGTCTTATTGACGGCGAGCTTCATCCCGTTAAAGACCTGAGTGCAAATGCTGCTTGATTTCGGCCCCAGCTCATTGCAACTGATGGTAAAGCGGTTTTGTAGCAGAGTCACTCGGGACAGAGTTTCGAGTACGCGTATCTGCAAGGCGATGGTATGCGGGCCGTCCGGGTCGAGCTGAGGGATAGTTCCAGGTAATGTTTCGGGTGTTGATCCTGGACAGGGCCGGGTCGGCGGAGATGAGGAAAACTCTTGGGTCCAGCTCGTCGCGGATGGTGACGTTGTGGGCCATGTCGCCGCCCAGGTTCTCGTAGGTATGAATTTTAGGTAAGGCGCTCGCTGGCACATGTGAAATTACCTAAATTAAAGAACAGAGATTGAGTATTCAACAAGAGATACGCCATCCATGAATCGTTTAGTTTAACATGGTTGATGCTGTGTTGCTTAAATTAACTTAATCTATTTATAGTTGTCATATTATTACATTAGACTTTTCTTCAGATTTATATTCCTAAAAGTATATCATAAAAAATGAATATTCTCCTTAGCTCGCCAATCATCCCATCAACAGA
>JAPKYA010000022.1 GCA_026394565.1 Methanothrix sp. | reverse complement strand
TGCCTTGCTCATCGGCGCGGGTGCCGATCTGCCCTTCACCATCGACGATGCCAGAGGCATTGCGGATATCCTGAAGGACCCGGAGCGCTGCTCCTATCCGCCTGGCCAGGTGGAGCTCCTCGTCGGAGAGGCCGCCCACCGCCAGGCCGTACTCGATGCTCTTGACCGCCTGGCAGAGAAGGCAGATGAATCCACGACGGTCATCATCTACTTCTCCGGCCATGGCTATCTTGCCAGCACGCCCATCGGCGAGGCCTGCTTCCTGATACCTAATGGAGTGCAGATGGAGCATCTGTTGGACACGGCCATCAGCGGCTCGGAGTTTGCCGCCCGGCTGCAGGCCATCCGCTCCAGGAAGATCCTGCTGCTGCTGGACTGCTGCCATGCCGGCGGCGTCGGTCTGGCCAAGGGCCTGGAGCTTGCCAAATCACCTCTACCTTCGGAGGCGCTAGAGATTCTCAAGCAGGGAAAAGGACGGGTGATCATCGCCTCCTGCAAAGACAGCGAGCTGTCCTACGGCGGCAAACCCTACAGCGCCTTCACCTTAGCCCTGGTCGAGGCCTTCTCCGGTTACGGTGCTTCACAGCAGGACGGATTTGTGAGGGCGGCAGACCTGGCCATGCATGCCCGAGAAAAAGTCCCAGGCCGAACAAATGGGAGGCAACATCCCATTCTGCACTTCGAGGAGGCGGACAACTTCGTGCTCGCCTACTACGCTGGCGGAGAGACAGAGCCCAAAGGCTTGCCCTTTGATGAGGAGCCCGAGATCGAGCCTGAGCCGGGGGCCTGGAGCGGAGAGGTTGTCGATATGCGCAGCTCGACGGGAGCGATCTACAAGCCCAGCGGCTCAGTAAGCCAGCATTTTGGAGATATTAATTTCAATATTCCGAAAGCTGAAGAGATCCCCAGCATTCCCACGATACCAGATCCTCCCTCCGATTTCACGGGCCGCGATGCCGAGCTGAAAG
This sequence comes from Methanothrix sp., assembly GCA_026394565.1. Lineage (GTDB taxonomy): Archaea > Halobacteriota > Methanosarcinia > Methanotrichales > Methanotrichaceae > Methanothrix. Next base: position 2,653 of record JAPKYA010000022.1, on the reverse strand, counting down.
AGCTGCAGGCGAAGTTTGCCAGCGGCACGAACATCATTGGGCTGCGGAGCAATGGGCTCTGTCATCCATGCTTATCATCCCAAGGAAGAGATTCCGGACAATGAAGCGGAAATCAAGGAAATGTACCGTCGTGTCCTGAACGGCAAGCGTGCTTTGCTCCTGTTCGACAACGCCCTTGATGATAAGCAGGTTCTTAAGCTGATTCCGCCCAAGAGTTGCGGTCTTCTCGTTACCTCCAGGAAGACAATCAAGCTTCCCGGCCTCTTTCGGAAAGACCTTTACGTCTTAAAACCGGAGGAAGCCTTGGAGCTGTTGCTAAAAGTCTGGTGCTCGACCTCTGGTTCTGCAGAGCCGCCCAAGGTCGATCCAGCCTGGTCCGAGATAGCACGCCTCTGCGGCTTTCTCCCGCTGGCCTTGCGAGCCGCCGCTAGCCTTCTGGCCAACACACCAGACCTCTCGCCTGCAAATTATGCGGAAGAACTCAAGGACGAGCGCACCAGGCTGGAGCGGATCGGCATGGAAGGCGTCGAGTTGAGTGTCGATGCCAGCTTCAACCTCAGCTTCCAGAGACTGGCTACTGAGATCCAGCATACTTTTCTGAATGCATCTGTTTTCCCGGCCGATTTTGACGGCCAGGCAGAGGAGCACATCTGCCAAGACGAGGGGCACAAACACTTGAGCGAGCTGGTACGCTGGAGTCTGGTCGAGTACCAGAGACCGAGCCAGGAAGGCGAAGGCCGATATCATCTGCACGATCTGGTACGGCTGTTCGCTGCCAGGCGACTGGAGGAAGCAGGAGGCGAGGCTGATAGGTATGATGCTCAGCAACATCATGCAGAGTACTTCAGAGATGTGTTATCTTCCGCTACTGAACTCTATATAAAAGGTGACGCTCTGTCCGGGCTGAGAAGATTCGATCTGGAAAGGACGAATATCGAATCTGCCTGGGTGTGGGCGAAGAAAAATCTTGCGAGCAACAATACCGCTGCATCCATATGCAACGCTTTTCTTAATTGGCCTTATTTGCTTGAACTGCGCATGCATTATCGAGAGTTGATTTCTTGGATGGAGACGGCACTGGCTGGAGCTCGGCAATTAAAGGACAAAAGCATGGAAGGCGTCCATCTGGGCAACATGGGAAATGCCTACGCCAACCTTGGCGATGCTCGCAAAGCTATCGAGCACTATGAGCAGGCCCTAGCCATCTCCTGCGAGATAGGCAACAGAAGGGACGAAGGAGGCGCATTGGGCAACATGGGTTGCGCCTACTACATTCTAGGCGATGCTCGCAAGGCCATCGAGTACCATGAACAGCACCTGACAATAGCCCGCGAGATGGGCGACCGAAGGGGTGAAGGAAGTGCACTCAGCAACATGGGCCTGGCCTACTACAGCCTGGGCGATGCTTGCAAGGCTATCGAGTACCACGAGCAGGCTCTGGTGATAATCTGTGAGATAGGTGACCGCTGGGCAGAAGGAAAGGCACTGGGCAACATAGGCCTGGCCTACGTCAACCTGGGCGAGACGCACAAGGCTATCGATTACTATGAGCAAGCCCTAGCCATCGCTTGCGAGATAGGCAACAGAGGGGGCGAAGGAAACGCACTGGGGAACCTGGGCAATGGCTACGCCGACCTGGGCGAGATGCACAAGGCCATCGAGTACCACGAGCAGGCTTTGGTGATAATCTGCGAGATAGGCAACCGCTGTGCAGAAGGAAACGTACTGGGCAACATGGGCTTGGCCTACGTCGCCCTGGGCGATGCCCGCAAGGCTATCGATTACTATGAGAAGCAGTTGAGAATAACGAAAGAGATCGGCGATCGCAGGGGCGAAGGAAACGCTCTAAGGAATATTAGTCTGGCTTTGGATCATCTTGGCAAAAGAGCGGAGGCAATCAAATGTGCCAAAGCTGCACTCAAGATTCAGGAAAAGATCGAAGATCCACGAGCCGAGAATGTAAGGCGAAAGCTGCAAGAATGGGAGGGCCAAAAATAGATGCGATGAAACCCGAAAACAAAGACCTCATCAAAGCCCTCCTGGAGAACAGCGCCTCCCTGCAGGAGGACATCCTCGACGACACCGAAAAGATGCTGGGCACCGTGCCCTTTATCCTGCAGGTCATGGCCCGCCGACCAGAGTTCATGATCTTCTCCGCCCTCAAGGACTTCTATGCCCTGCGGCCCCAAAGCCTGGAGCCCAAGGTCGCGGAGCTCCTGGCTGTGGCCGCAGCCGCCAGTGCCGGCGCGGACAAGTGCCTGAAGGTGCACATGAGCGCAGCAGAGCGCGCGGGGGCGAGCGAGGACGAGATCCTGGATGCGGTGTTCATCGCCGCCATCATCGGCCAGACCAAGGTGCTGGCCTCCGCGCTGCGAACGTTCCAGGAGTTTGAGAGCAAATCGAAAGAGAAGTAGAGCTTTGGTTTTGAAAATGTCTCCTCGGCGTCTTTGTGTCTTTGTGCCTTTGTGGTTGAGTTTTTTTTTGAAGGAATGAACGCTTAGCGACTGCAAAATACGCTCACCACAAACTCTCATGATCCTCAGGACAGGGATCATACAAGCAAGATGAAAACCATGATAAAGCCGGAATGCCATCTTTAATGTGGTATGGGCAGTGAAGGCTGTTGTCTTTCTGGAACTTCAGATTCCGACCC
>JAPKYA010000043.1 GCA_026394565.1 Methanothrix sp. | reverse complement strand
GCCGTTAAAGCCAGTCTGGGTGGAAATGATCATCTCTACGTTCTTGTATCCAACGCCCTTGACCGATGCCTTTTCGTACATGTAGTTGGCTGCACCGGCAGTGGCTACTACGGCCATGGCGATAATAACCAAAACAGCTATTAGTTTTCTCATTTCTTTCCCACCTCCTTAGTTACTATCAAAGCTCAGGATCTAAGCCATCAGCAAAGGCCCAAATCCCTGGCACCACGTCGACAAAGAATTGCCGGCCCTTGCATGGGTATAAACCTGCAAAAGCCGCATTATTGCCACTTTGTCTTGTGGAGTACCTGATCCTCATGCTTCTCCGCTTATATTTGAGTATTTTGCTCAGGCACAATCCCAATCTTCCGGCTTATGGAATATAAATATGTCGGGAGTTTTGGGCTAAATCGATAACCTCTGAGGCTATTTTATTAATGGATGCGCAAACGATGCATAGACTCGTCAGGACAGTTTTCGCGCAGAATTCCTTTTTCCCAAATTGGAAGTCAAATATTATTATAAAATGCTCCGGCCGGGATTTGAACCCGAGTCTTCGGCTTGAAAGGCCGAAATGATTGGCCGGGCTACACTACCGGAGCAATGCCGTCTTTATGCCGGGCCGAGACCCAGGGCCGGCCTTCCCTCATAATAGGCACGGATATATCTACGTTTCCAATGGTTAAAGGTTGGAAGTAGTCCCGGGCGGATTCGAACCGCCGTCGCGGGCTCCAAAGGCCCTCAGGATTGACCGCTACCCCACGGGACTATTGTTCTGATCTTATCCGGCCCCTTATGCCGGGCAAGTGTTATCCGCATAAGATATATATGGCCTTTCCCGGAGGTGCAAGGTAGATGAAGCTTCTCACCAAGGCGCATATGAGCCAGAGAAGGCTAATTGAGATACTGCGCGTTATCGAGAGCGCCGGCACGCCGGTTGGGGCAAGGGCGATCTCTGATTGCCTTAGCAGTCGCGGCTATGACCTGGGAGAGAGGGCTGTGCGCTACAACCTCAAGATCCTGGATGAGCTGGGGTTCACCAAGAAGAAGGGCTACAGCGGCCGGGTGCTCACACCTCGGGGGTCAAGGGAGCTGGGCGACGCCCTGGTCGACGATAGGATCGGTTTTGTCAATACCAAGATTGAAGAGAATATGTTCAAGACCAGTTTCGATCCTAAAGCCGGTCGCGGAGATGTAATCGCCAATACCAGCATCATAGACAAAGCAGATGCTGAAGAGGTCTTCGAGATCCTGGGGCGCGCATTCGACGCGGGCTACACCATAAGCCGTCGCGTGCTCATCCTGGAGGAAGGAGAAGCATTCTCAACTCTCGTGATTCCAAAAGGGGCTTTGGGCATAGCAACGCTGTGCAGCATCACTCTGGACGGCATGCTCATGAAAAGGGGAATTCCTGTTCTCACCAGCTTCGCGGGGCTGGCAGAGGTCAAGGAAAGGCAGACCGTCGATTTCACAGACCTCATCGCCTATGCCGGCTCGTCCCTTGATCCCATTAAGGTTTTTATGGGCCGCAGGGTAACAAGTGTTTCCGACGCCGTCTTCAAAGGTTCGGGAACAGTGCTGGCCAATGTGAGAGAGGTGCCGGTCGCAGCGGCAAAGCTGGTGCGCGCTCTTTTGGATGAGTCTTGCAGCGCAGGCTTGGGAGGGCTCATAAAAATAGGAGAGCCGTCTGAATCCGTGCTGGGTTGTCCTGTGAACTCGGGCAAAATCGGCATAGCCTTTTATGCCGGAGTCAATGGGGTGGTGGCGGCCGAGGAGCTGGGAGTAAAGATTAAAACTGAGCCCATATCCATTCTGATGGACTACTCCAAAACCCATGAGCTGAAATGATTGAGCCACCTCCGGCAAGATAAGGTTTTATAGAGCATAGATCTCAAGACACAATAGTCACGTTTACATTTGATGAGGAAGAAAAGATGGATTTTAGAGTTGTAGTCTCAGATCCCAAGAGCGGTAAGGCCTATCAGGTAGAGCTTAAGGATCCGGGAGCCGGCAAGCTTCTGGGAAAACACATCGGCGACAAGATTGAAGGAGATGTCCTGGGCATGCCCGGCTACTCGGTACAGGTTACGGGCGGCAGCGATCGCGAGGGATTTCCCATGCGGGCAGATCTGCCCGGCACAAAGCGCAGAAAAATCCTGCTCTCCACTGGAATCGGATATCATCCCGTAGCCGAGGGAAAGAAGAAAAGGATGAGCATCCACGGAAGGGATATATCTCCAGATATCGGCCAGATAAATGTCAAAGTCGTGGAGGCAGGCGCCAAGTCCATAGAAGAGCTGCTGGGCAAGACGCCCAAGGAAGAGAAAGCATAATCGGCAGCATTCGGTCGGATGGCAGGTCCATCCTTCCGCTATAATCTCTTTTATTATCGCGATGCGAGCGGCGCCGGGATCTGAGCGCGCATTACCGATTTCATCTGTGCCGGGCTGAGGGCGGCAAAGAGGGCATTCATGAGTCGATCGCTCTTCATTGCCAGATCCACCATCTTCCGGATCTGAACCGATCGCTCAAGCTCAATCCCGAACTCTTCGCGAATGCGCGACGGATAGTCAGTGAGGGGTATTTTGGCCTGCAACTCTCCTATTGCCGCCTCGCCCGCAATCCTTCCCGCCACCATGGCCAGTGGTATGCCACCCCCGCTGGTGGCCATGACGTGTCCGGCGGCGTCTCCCGCGATAAGCATGTTGCCCTTTTGGATAACGCCTATGGTCCCGCCCGCAGGCACGGGACCTCTCATTACTGCCAGGACCTCTCCCCCAGCCAGTTTTTCTGCCGCGATTGTGTGCTCCCGGATGAACCTGTCCAGAATAAACGGCAGCTTTTGGCCGGGAGGTTTTTCGTTGGCCAGGTAAGATGCCCGCACTCCCACCCCCACATTAGCAATATCCCGGCCGAGGGGGATTATCCAGGCGTAGCCTCCCGGCGCATAGTGAGCGGAGAAGTACATTTCTGCTGCCTGTGGATCGATATTCACATCAGCCATCTCATATTCCAGGCAGATGCCCGTCTCCTGTATCGGATTTCCCATCGCCAGGGAGACTATCGAGTGCGGGCCGTCTGCACCTATTATTATCTGCGGCCTGATTTTGCCGCAGAAGCGGCCGGAAAGCTGCAATGTGCCTTCCTCAAGGCGGGCGCAGGTCGCGGGAAGGACGCTTGCTCCGGCGCGAGCCGCCCGGGCAGCGAGGTGGCGATCGTATGCCCGCCTGTCCAGGACCCGGCCGGCTACGGCAAACTGCTTGTAATTTCCCGAGGGCGAATAGATCCGCTGCAATTGGGTGCGATGCAAAATATTACGCTCGGGAATCTCTTTAAGCGTCCGGGGCAGGAGGGCACGGGGCATGAGCTTCTCCAGCTCGAATGCTTCCGGGAGAAATCCGCCGCATTGCACAGGGCTTCCTATCTCGCTCTTCTTGTCAATCAGCAAAACCTCAATTCCACGATCGGCGATAGCCTCCGCGGCGGTGCTGCCCGCCGGCCCCGCCCCTACCACTGCCACCACAATATCTTCTTTCATGGGAGCCGTGCCCTCATACCGAAACCTGCCAGCGCCTCTTCTATCTCCTCATAAGCCAAAAAGAGCTCATCTTTCAGCCTCTGTGTCTGCTCGCGCCGGGGCTCTGCGGATAGCCAGATATGGCTCCGGTCGCCGCGCACCATCTTAACGCAGGCCAGCATATCCGCCTGGGAGAGGCGGTAGACGATATGGCTTCCAGTGGGCGTAAACCAGAGGGGATAGCTCTCCTTCAGTCCCTCTACAAAACGCTCCCATGCAAGCTCCTCATGGCCGTCCTCTTGCCCAACTGGGCCATGCCGGATGGCTAAGTTGAGGTGAGATCGCCCTCCCGCCGTCTTCTCTTCAATGAATGATGCGATCTCGTCGTAGCGCGCGCTCTTTCTGTCAACTCGGGGAAGATCGCGGCAAAAGACCTTCTCAGCGATGTCGGGAAAGAAGACTGCTAAGCGAATGTCCGGTTCCGGGCGCGTGGCCAATGAGACGCCGACAAAGAATAAGGCTGAAAGTGCCAGGCCGACCAGCACCCCATGCTCGGTCAGATAGGGCGAGATGCCGTCCAGCGGCTGTTTCAGCCAGAATTGCTCGTAGGAGACGAGAAGGATCTGCGTTCCGCCGCCTGCTATGAGTGCCGCCATGGCCCCCCACCTTGTGGCTCGCTTCCAGTACAGTCCGCCGATGATGGGGAAGAAGTAGGATGTGGTGCCGATAACCGTGGCTATGATCACGGCATCAACGATGCTGTTCGCATTGAGCGCTATTGCCGCAGCGACGGCGATCATGATGACAACCAGTATCCTGTTGATAACCAGCATCTCCTTCATGGTGGCCGTGGGCCGCAGGTGCCGCTGGATCAGGTCGCGGGAGATGCAGGAAGCTGCCGATGTGGCAAAGGTGTCGGTGCAGGACATGGATGCTGCGGCAAAGCCGATGGTGAGAAGGGCCAAGAGCCATCCTGGAACGTTATCGCTGATGATCCTGAGGTAGAGCATCTCCGCCTCTACCTCTCCTGCCGGCTTAGGATAGAGCACGGAAAGGCCGACGGCCGTGAGAAAGCAGCAGAGGTAGACCAGGGCCAGCAGGGCGCTGCCCAGCAACAGTCCCCACTTCGCGGAGGGCTCATCGCGCGCCGCCCAGATCTTCTGCCAGGGGTCCTGTTCCGCCACCCAGCCGGGCAAGAGAGCGACCAAAAAGACCAGTGCCCCCATCAGACCGCCCAGGAGGAGCGGATCCCACCAGTCTGTGCCCAGAGCGGACGAGGCGGCGAGCAGGCTGACGCCCTTCGCCGCGGATAGATCCAGGGCCAATGCGGCCACGTAAATGGCAAGACCAGCCAGAAGAATATACTGGACCACATCGGTCCAGACCACGGCACGAAAGCCGCCCACGCTGACATAAAGAGCTACGGAGACGGCCATGATGGTCACGGCATAGAAGGGATCAATGCCGAAAAATGTGCCCAGCACCAGCTTGAATCCGATGAAATCCGTCACTGAGAAGAGTATCATCATAATAGTGACGGCCAGGGCCACCGGTGCCCTGATCATGGGATCGTATCTTATCTCCATGAGTTCGGGCTGGGTTAAAGCAGGAATGTTCTTGATCCTTCCCGAAATCGCGGCAATTATTATCAGCCCGGCGATATTGGGGAAGACCCAGATCCATATCGAGCCCACGCCTATGAGCAGAAATAGCCCTGTGGCCAGGAGCAGTGCACTCGCCGTGATCCAAGCGGACGCCGCGGAAAATCCGATGGTGATCGGCCCGAGCTCCCTTCCCGCCAGCCAGAAGTCGGTTACGGACTTCTGTCGACTGGAAAAATATAGGCCGATGCCAAGCAAGACCGCAATGTAAACGGCGAGGAATAGCAGGAATAACGAATAAGCATCCAAGGGTTGTCCACCTCTGGCGGCTAGTATTTTTAGGTATTTAACATGTAGGACGGCATGGTTTTTTAAGATGTAAGCAACTACTTAAACAGAAAAGCAGCAAAAGCTGCGATTGAGGTTTTTAAATGAGGAGCGATATCACCAAAGTAGGCAGAGAAAGAGCGCCTCATAGGGCTCTCTTAAAGGCCACCGGCCTATGCGACGAAGAGATCCGTCGTCCCTTCATTGGAGTTGTCAACTCTTTTAATGATTTTATCCCCGGGCATATCCATCTCGACAAGCTGGGCGAGGCCGTAAAAGCGGGCATACGTTCCGCCGGAGGCGTGCCCTTTGAATTCCAGACCATTGGCGTGTGCGACGGCATAGCCATGGGTCATGAGGGCATGAGATACTCGCTGCCCAGTCGCGAGCTGATCGAAGACTCCATCGAGATCATGGCACAGGCCCATCAGTTGGACGGATTGGTAATGATCCCCTCCTGCGACAAGATCGTTCCCGGTCATATCATGGCGGCGGGAAGACTGAACCTGCCCACCATCGTGGTCACGGGCGGGCCCATGATGCCCGGCTTTGCCTGCGACAAAGATCTGGATCTGATCAACGTCTTCGAGGGCTGGCAGGCGGGAGGCGAGACGCTGGCCGTCCTTGAGGAGATGGCCTGTCCCGGAGCCGGATCATGCGCCGGACTTTTTACGGCCAACACCATGGCCTGCCTCACTGAAGCCCTGGGTTTGAGCCTGCCCGGCTGCGCCACTACCCATGCCGTGGACGCGCGAAAGATGCGCCAGGCCAAGCTCTCAGGCATGAAGATCATGGAGCTGATCGAGCGGGGCATTACTGCCCGGCAGATAGTGACGGCGGCGGCGCTGGACAATGCCATTCGAGTGGACATGGCGATTGGTGGATCTACAAATACCGTTTTGCACATACCGGCCATAGCCGCGGAGTTCGGCCTGGATCTGAATTTGGACCGCTTCGACCAATTAAGTCGCGAGACGCCTCATCTGGTCAACTTGCGCCCAGGCGGGCCTCATCATATTCTCGATCTGGACCGGGCCGGCGGAATTCCCGCAGTCATGAGCCGGCTTGCCTCACTGCTCTCGCTCGACGCTCTAACCGTCACCGGCAAAAAACTGGGCGAGAACCTGGATGCCTTCAGGCCTGTTAATCCCCTGGCCAATGCGGCCGTCATAGCCACACTGGAGACACCCGTGCATGCCCAGGGAGGCATTGCCATAATGTTCGGCAGCCTGGCGCCTGAGGGGGCCGTGGTCAAGCAGACGGCTGTATCCGAGTCCATGCTCAAGCATACCGGCCCCGCCGTTGTCTACAATTCCGAGGAGGAGTCCATGGCCGGGATCATTGAAGGCGGCGTAAAGGCCGGCGATGTAGTGATAATAAGATACGAAGGGCCCAAAGGCGGGCCGGGCATGCGGGAGACCCTGGCGCCTACATCCGCCATCGCGGGGGCGGGCCTATCCGAGTCCGTGGCTCTCATCACCGACGGGCGCTTTAGCGGCGGAACCCGAGGCCCATGCATCGGGCACGTCTCTCCAGAGGCCGCAGTGGGTGGACCCATTGCCCTTGCAAAGAACGGCGACATGATCTCAATAGACATCCCTGCCAGAAAGATCGATCTGCTCGTCGATTCCGAGAAAATGAAAATGCGAATGAAGGCATGGGTTCCACCCGAGCCCAAGATAAAGAGCGGGATTTTGGCCCGCTACAGAAACTCGGTCACCTCCGCCAGCAAAGGCAGTGTCCTGCGATGAGATGCTTTGTGGCAGTAGAGCTTCCTTTGCCCATGCGCGAGGAGATGGGAAGGCTGCAAAGCCGCATCGCGACGGATGGCCTGCGGCTGGTGAGGGCGGAACTGGTGCATGTCACCATGAAGTTCCTGGGAGATGTGCCGCAAGAAAAGGTGGGGGCTGTGGCCGAGGCGCTGGGCAGGGTTAAGGCCGCGCCTTTCCTTGTCCGTGTCAAAGGCATGGGCGCCTTTCCCGGACGGGCTGTCCGCGTGGTGTGGCTGGGTCTGGAGGGTGATTTCCAGGAGCTTTTCCAGAAGATAGAGCAAGCTTTGAGCCCTCTGGGCTTTGCGCCCGAGGCGAGAGGCTTCTCCCCCCATGTCACCCTGGGCCGAGTAGCTCGCCCCGGTGCAGAGATGAATCTCCGGCTTGGCGCCAAGATTGCAAACTTCTCAGGCCTGGACCTGGGCAGCTTCACCGTGGACCGATTTTATCTTAAGAAAAGCACACTCACTCGCGGGGGACCGATCTACGAAGACCTGGCAGGATTCCCTCTCTGAAATCCGAGAAGAGGTGCTCGGCCTTGTCAGGCCCGGTCCATCCGACAGGAAGCGAATGGCTGAGACCTCTGCCGCCATCATCGCCCGCATCGAGGATCTGGCAAGAGAGCGCGGCATCCCACTCAAGGTCATGCTGGTGGGCTCAGCAGCCAGAAGCACATGGCTGTCCGGAGATCATGATCTGGACATTTTTTTAGGGGTGCCTCTCGGGGACGATCTGGGCCGCGCCCTGGAGATCGCCAGGCTTGTCGCCCCTGATCATGTGGAGAAATATGCGGAGCATGCCTACGTCCACGCCCAGATGGACGGCTTTGAGGTTGACCTGGTTCCCTGCTTTCTGGTGGAGGATGCCTCCCGTCTTTTATCGGCAGTGGATCGTACCCCATTTCATACAAAATATGTGGGCGGCAGGATCTCTGATCGGGAGGACGAGGTCCTTCTCCTCAAGCAGTTCATGAAGGGTGTAAATGTCTATGGTTCGGAGCTGAAGGTGGGCGGTTTTTCCGGCTACCTGGCGGAGCTGCTCGTGCTCTGCTACGGATCTTTTGCCGAAGTGCTCCAGGCAGCATCCGCCTGGCGCCCAGGCCAGCGCCTGGACCTGGAAGGGCACGGCACGGGCAGGCACGACGAGCCCTTGATCGTGGTCGATCCGGTTGATCCGGGAAGAAATGTGGCAGCGGCCTTGACTTTGGACAAGATGCTCCAGTTCGCCGGGGCGGCACGCTCCTTTTTGGCAGAGCCGAAGCTTGATTTCTTCTTTGCCCCATCGCAGCCACCCCTATCCGATGAGGAGCTAATTGCCCGGATAAATGAACGGAGGACAATGCCCATCCTCCTTGAGTTTGCCGCACCCGATGTGGTGGAAGATGTTCTCTATCCCCAGCTTCGGAAAGCTGAAGGTTCCATAAAGGCGCTTTTAGAGCGAAGCGGCTTTTCCATCCTGCGAAGCGACGTTTCGGCCTATCGCGACAGAGCCGTGATGCTCTTTGAAATGGAAGTCTGGCAGCTCTCTAAAGCCTGCCGGCGCATCGGCCCGCCTGCTTGGGATGCAGAGCACATCGCTCGCTTCCTGGCGGCCCACCCCCGCCCACTTTCAGGCCCCTACATCGCCAACGGCAAAGTCGTAGTGGAGGAGGCGCGCCGGTATACTTCCGCTCGTGACCTTCTGGAGGGGGAGAGCGCCAACCTCTCTCTGGGCAAGCATTTGTCCGCGTCCATTCGCGATGGGCACAATATATATGCGGGCTATGAGCTGCTGGGCATAAAGGATGAGGGCTTTCGCACCTTCCTGGCTCATTATTTTCAGGCAGAATTTCGTATCGGTTAGGAAAAGCAGTCCCAGTAGCGGCTTTGAATCTCTTTGACCTCCTCGACTCTCCCGGCAACGCTTCTGTCCGTGCCTCTTATTTGCGGCACCTCTCCTCCAAAAGCTCTGATCTCGGCCACAACCGCTTCTGCCTGCGCTTCCAGGTTGTATCCGCCTTCCAGGGCCGCAGCCAATCTTCCCCGGCAGCTGCTGTGTTGCTTAAATTAACTTAATCTATTTATAGTTGTCATATTATTACATTAGACTTTTCTTCAGATTTATATTCCTAAAAGTATATCATAAAAAATGAATATTCTCCTTAGCTCGCCAATCATCCCATCAACAGA
>JAPKYA010000038.1 GCA_026394565.1 Methanothrix sp. | reverse complement strand
GAAAGGGTTGTCTTACCGTGATCAATATGTGCCACGATGCCGATGTTCCGGATAAACTCAGGCTTGTCCATCAGAGTCGTTACACGTTCTGCTATCTTCTTCCTCTTGCCCATAATACGCCTCGCGAAGTTTAAGATAAAGGTTAAATCCAGACTAGGACTCAGATTCCTCGGACTCAATCTATTTAAGCCTTCGGCCTTCTCAGGGCGGTTTCAAAATCTATTGCCCGGGCATCATTGACATTATTGCTCAGAAAAATTAACGTTGTTCCATCAGCACCCTGTACCCAAAAAGTTAAATCGCTGCGAGGATAGCAAAGAACGGTTTTTACGATGGCGCGCTTGGTAATGAAGTTTGGTGGTGTTTCCGTTGCTGACGGAAACAGACTGCGGCATGTGGGAGATCTGGTCTTACATTTTAGCCGCGACAACGAGATCGTCTTGGTCACCTCTGCCCTGCAAGGCGTCACTGACGACCTGCTGGCCTGTGCCAGAAAAGCGGCAAAGGAGGGAAATGTCTCCGAAGTGATCGATTTCATAGAGAAGCTCACGGATAGGCACAATCAGGTCATAACTGATGCCATAAAAGATCCTAAAATCGCCAAAGAGATATTTGAGACGATATCTAATAAGCTGTCTGAGCTGGAGAAAGCCTACATCGGCATCTGCTACCTGGGCGAGCTTACAGCACGATCTTTGGATTATATATCCAGCTATGGCGAGCAACTGGCCGCCCCCATTCTGGCCGGAGTCTTAAGAGATATGGGCATACCCTCCCAGCACTATACCGGCTCGGAGGCCGGAATCGTCACAGACAGCAACTATGGCGACAGCCGGCCCCTGGAAAAGACCTACAATTTGATTCCCCAGAGGCTATTGCCGCTTAAGGGCGTTCCCGTGGTCACGGGCTTCATTGCCAAGGACGAAAAGGGCACTATCACCACTCTTGGCCGCGGCGGCTCGGATCTGTCCGCCTCGCTCATCGGAGCGGCCATTGATGCCGATGAGATCTGGTTTTGGAAGGAGACCTATGGCATCATGACCACCGATCCCAAGATCGTGCCCGAGGCCAGGTCCATTCCCTCCATCTCCTACCGGGAGGCCATGGAGCTGTCCAACTTCGGGGCCAAGGTCCTGCACCCCCGAGCCATTGAGCCTGCCATCCGAAAGGGCATCCCTGTTCGCGTCAAATGCACCTTCGATCCCGATATTCCCGGCACTCTCATAGTGCATGAAGATGTACCCAAAGCGGATGTGATAAAGGCAGTGACGCTGCACAAGAATGTGGCCCTGCTCAACATTTCCGGCGCAGGCATGATTGGAACGCTTGGCGTCGCAGCGCGCGCTTTTTCCGCCCTGGCCAAAGCGGGCATCAATATCGTCATGATCAGCCAGGGATCCTCGGAGGCCAACATCTCCATGGTCATTGAGGAGCGGCAGGTGGAGAAGGCCGAGGATGCCCTGAGAGCAGAGTTTCCGAGAGACTTGGTAAAGGAGATCTCGCACGATCATGACGTCTGCGCTGTGGCGGTAGTGGGTGCAGGAATGGCGGGCACTCCGGGCGTTGCCGCGCGCGTCTTCAAGGCCTTGGGCGCGGCCAAAATAAATGTGGTCATGATCAGCCAGGCATCGGGTCAACTTAACATCTCCTTCGTGGTCGCCTCCAAGGACGCCGAGCAGGCGGTAAGAGAGCTGCACCGTGAGTTCGGCCTGGGAGGAGAGGCATGAGGAGGCTGACCTACGCGGAAGCGGGCGTAGATATTCACCTGGAGAATAGATCCATTGACGCCATGAAGGCCGTGCTGACCTCGAAACGGAGGGGCTTCGGAGCGCCCATGACCGAGATCGGCCACTACGCCGGGCTTTTGGATATGGGCAGCTTTGCCCTGGCCATGACCACGGATGGGGTGGGCTCCAAGGTTCTCATTGCCAATGCTATTTCCAAGTGGGACACGATAGGCATCGACTGCATTGCCATGAATGTCAACGACCTTTATGCCATCGGCGCCGAGCCCATCGCCTTTGTAGACTATCTGGCAGTAGAAAAGGTGGACCCGGAGCGTGCGGCGCAAATTGCGGTGGGCCTCCGCAGAGGCGCCGAGATCTCCAATATGACCATCGTGGGGGGGGAGACGGCTTCCTTGCCGGAGATCATTCGGGGCTTCGACCTGGCAGGCACCGCCATCGGAATCGTGGACAAGGACCGGGTTGTCACCGGCGAGAAGATTCAGAAGGGCGATACGCTGGTGGGCGTTCCCGGCAGCGGCCTGCACAGCAACGGCTACACTTTGGCCCGGCGCATAATTGCCGAGTCCAAGTATACCTACTTCGACCGGATGCCCGGCGGGAAAAATACCATTGGAGAGGAGCTGCTCACGCCCACCAGGATCTATCCTGAGATCGTAGAGCTGGTGCAGGAGTGCGATGTGCACGGCCTCGCTCATATCACCGGCTCGGGCCTTCTCAAGCTGCGTCGCATCTCGCAATTGGGCTTTGAGATCACGGAACCCCTGGAGCCGCAGCCGGTCTTCCGCTTCCTGCAGGAGCTGGGCAATGTGGATGAGGCCGAGATGTACCGCACATTCAACATGGGCATGGGCTTCGCAGTAGTAGTAGCCGAAGATGAGGCCCAAAAGGCCTGCCAGATCATGGGACCGGGCGCAAAGGCGATCGGATCGATTGTAAAAGAGGGTTTGAAAGCAGGCAGCATGACCTTCTAGGCCTGCTTACTGCTTTTTTTCGCCGAACATCTCTTCTAATTTGCTCTTTATCTTTCGGATGGATTCTATGGCCGGGCAGTCCACATCGATGGGCGGCTTGCCTGCCAGGTCCGCCTCTACCAGACATTTGTCGAAGGGAATGGTCCCCAGGACCGGTATGCCCATCAGGGCCAGCTTCTCGGCCACGGGCCCAGGATTGTCGGCCTTGTTTATGACGGCGAAGTACCTGGTGATGCCGATCTCCTTGCCCAGATGCATTATCCTCTCCACTGTCTCAATGGATCTCATGCCCGGCTCTACCACGGCGATCATGGCGTCCACGCCGCGAGCCGTGGCCCGGCCCAGGTGCTCGATGCCCGCCTCCATATCCAGGATGACCAGATCCTTTTCCCGGACGATGACGTGCCTGATGAGGGCTTTGACGAAGGCATTGGCAGGACACATGCAGCCCGAGCCGCCGGAATCGATGGTTCCCATGACCACCAGCTTGACGTTATCTGGGCCGGTGCAGCCGCACATGGCCACCACGTCGTCGACCTTGGGATTCATCTTGAACATGCCCCCAGGCATGCCCGCACGCTCCTCAACTAAGTCTTTGTGCTCGGTGACGGGCTTGGGCAGAACCGAGATTCCCAGGGCTGAGCCCAGGTTCATGCTCGGGTCCGCGTCAATGGCCAGGACATTGTAGCCGTCGCGGGCAAAGAGCCTGGCCAGGGTGCCGGCCAGGGTGGTCTTGCCCACACCGCCTTTTCCTGAGATTGCGATCTTCATTTTTATGAACCTCTTGAGAGTGATTCAGTTTTATTCTGAAACGTATGTATGTTTATATTGATTCTGCATGATAACAGTAGCGGGGCGTTGCAATGATCAAGAGCATCAGAAAACGCGATGGCAGGACAGTCAAATTTGACCTGAAGAAGATTGCTGTAGCCATGGCCGACGACCTTTTGCTCTCCAGCAATGCCGCTACAGTTCTCAAGAAGAGATATTTGCGTCGCGACGAGCAGGGAAAGGTGGCGGAGACGCCGGGAGAGATGTTCGAGCGCGTGGCCGCTCATGTCTCGCGGGCGGAAAGCAAGTATGGAGGCGATGCAAAAATTTTCCGCAGCAGATTTTTAAAGATGATGCAAGCCCTGGAATTTCTGCCCAACTCCCCCACGCTCATGAACGCAGGTCTACCGCTTGGGCAGCTCTCTGCCTGCTTCGTCCTGCCTGTGGAGGACTCGCTCTCCGGCATCTTTGACGCCCTGAAGAACATGGCCCTTATCCACCAGAGCGGGGGAGGCACAGGCTTCTCCTTCTCACGGCTGCGGCCTAAAAATGACGTGGTGCGCGCCACGGGAGGAGTGGCCTCCGGCCCGGTATCCTTCATGCGCATCTTCGATACGGCCACGGATGTGATCAAGCAAGGCGGCCGCCGCCGGGGCGCCAACATGGCTACGCTACGAGTCGATCACCCGGACATCCTGGAGTTCATTCAGGCTAAGGAGAAGCCGGGGTTTTTAGAGAACTTCAACATCTCTGTGGCGGCAACGGACGAGTTCATGCGCGCGGCGCGGCAGGGCGGAGAGATCGAGCTGATCAATCCGCGAACCGGCCAGGTCGCGGGCCGCATCAATGCTCTGGAGACCATGAGCCACATCGCAAAATGCGCGTGGCAGGGAGGCGATCCGGGAATGATCTTCATCGATCGCATCAATGCCGCTCACCCTCTGCCCAGCACAATTGAGAGCACCAATCCCTGCGGCGAGCAGCCCCTGCTGCCCTACGAGTCCTGCAATCTGGGGTCCATCAACCTCGCAAAACTTGTGGAGAGGGGCGAGATGAGCTGGGAGCGACTGGCGGAGCTGGCCATGCTGGCTGTGCACTTCTTAGACGACGTTATTGACGTCAACCGCTTCCCTCTGAAGCAGATTGAAGAGGTGACATTGCAGTCACGAAAAATCGGCCTGGGGGTGATGGGCTTTGCCGAGATGCTCATCCTGATGGGCATATCCTACAACTCCCAGGAAGCCGTGCGCTTGGCCGAGGAGACAATGAAATTCATCGCAGAGCGGGCCAGGGAGCAGTCAGCCCGATTGGGCGAAGAGCGCGGCTCTTTTCCCCTTTTCGAGGAGTCCAAACTCAAGAATTGGAGCGCCATGAGAAATGCTACGGTGACCACGATCGCACCCACGGGCACCATCAGCATCATCGCGGGGACGAGCAGCGGCATCGAGCCCATCTTCGCTCTGGCTTTTGTGCGCCGCGTGCTGGCGGGAGCGCGCCTTTTAGAGGTCTCGCCCCTCTTTGAGTGCGCAGCCGCAGCGCGCGGCATTTTTACCCCGGAGCTGAAGGCGGAGCTGGCCAGAAAGGGCTCGGCGGCGGATATTGCGAACGTGCCCCAGGACCTCAAGGACTTGTTCGTCACAGCTCTGGAAATCCCGCCAGAGCAGCATGTCCGTATTCAGGCCGCTTTCCAAAAGCATACGGACAACGCCGTCTCCAAGACGGTGAACCTTCCCGAAAGCGCCACGGTGGACGATGTCCTGAAGGTTTACAATCTGGCTTACGACCTGGGCTGCAAGGGCGTCACTGTCTTTCGCTACGGCTGCCGTTGCCAGGTGCTCTACCTGGGTAATGGAGAGACGTTGCCGGGGTGCAAGTACTGCGGGTGATGCTTACCCGACAAATTAATCTGCAAAGAATTGCCACATACTCCAATATCCTGTTCATCCCCCATTGTTGGATGGAAAGGAGGAGTGGGCCAGAGGCGGCAAAAGGTAAAGGAAGGGAGATTGTATAGAAAAGCCGCCCCAGGCCACAAGCCATCAGCAAAACAATTACCCCTTATTAACTGTGTCGGTTGAAGTTACCTTAGCAGTAGCTGGCTTTGCTTTGCGAGCAGACCGATAAGCCTAAGGGCTTGTCGGGAGATAATTTATGCATTTCCAAGGGCATTGTATGAATTTAAGTCGCCTATTGATAGCGATTTTTCGGCTATCCCAAACTGAAATTTAGGTATTTTATTTCCCGGCAACGCCTAAGAACTTTTCTCATCATTCTAACAATTTGAAAATATATATGTCCGGTACAGGCAGATTCATAAACCATCCTGCCCAAGGCCATGATACCAGAGGATTGCAGCAGATCATATATGTGCCAGATAATAGAAGACGACATATGCATAAAATCAATGCCCCGCATCGGCCCAAGGTTTCCCGCATCACAGGATGTAACCCTAACCACTAATTATTTCAATCAAGAGTTTGATTCATTGATCATCCGGGGCGATGCATTAGAGAACCTCAAGAAATTTAAAGAAAATTATTTTAGATCTTGCGTTACAAGTCCTCCATATTGGGGTCTCAGAGACTACGGAGAGCCACATCAAATCGGCGCAGAACCGGAGATGCAGGATTATATAGACAATTTAGTGCTGGTATTCAGAGAGGTTAGGCGCACTCTTACTGAAGACGGTACTCTGTGGCTCAATATTGGTGATTCATACACCAGCGGCAACCGCGCCTGGCGAGACGCTGACCGGAAGAATCCCGCTCGAGCCATGAGCTATCGGCCCCCGACCCCACAGGGATTGAAACCCAAAGATCTGATAGGCATCCCCTGGAGACTGGCTTTTGCCCTGCAATCGGATGGATGGTATTTGCGCTCGGATATCATCTGGCATAAGCCGAACTGCCAGCCGGAATCGGTCAAAGACCGGCCCACACGCTGCCATGAGTATATGTTTCTCCTCTCCAAGTCGGAGAAATACAATTATGTTTATGATGAGCTTGTAGAACCATCCAAGGCCAAGAACGGCTTTCGCAACCGTCGGACAGTATGGTCTATAAATACCGAACCATTCCATTATGCGCACTTTGCATCATTTCCCAAGGAACTGGTAAGGCCATGCATCCTGGCGAGTGCAAATGAAAATGATATTGTGCTCGATCCATTCTTCGGCTCAGGTACGGTTGGAGTTGTATGTCTTGAGCTAAATCGAAGATTTGTTGGCATTGAATTAAAACCGGAATATGTTGAAATAGCACGCAAACGAAT
>JAPKYA010000041.1 GCA_026394565.1 Methanothrix sp. | reverse complement strand
GCTCCCGTCTTCATGAGAGCATGTCCCAGGATGAGAAGCAAGGCGCCGGCAAGGCCAAGTTGAGCTGCCGAAATCGGGATGCCATTGAAGGCAGTTGTCGGTGCCAGTCCATAGGCTTTTCCTATTACCACAAAGGCGATGGCGATGTAGCCCGCCTGAGCGATAGAGGAGTAAGCCAGTATGCGCCGCACATTGTTTTGCCAGCAGGCCGCAAGGTTACCGAGCGTCATGGTTGCTGCCGCAAGGAGGGCGAAGGCCATGTACCACTCCATGCGCAGAGCCACCAGGGCAATGAGAATTACCCTGAAGGCGGCGACAAAGCCCATCTTCTTGGAGCCGGCGGCGAGAAGCGCCGAAACCAGGGGCGGTGCGCCCTCGTAGGTATCAGGAGCCCACATATGGAAGGGCACCAGTGCCATCTTGAAGCCAAATCCCACGATGACGAAAAGCAGAGCCACCAGCGTTGCCGGGCCGAAGTTTGCCAGAGATGCGCCGGCAATATCAGCGAGCTTGGTAGATCCTGCCATGCCGTAGAGCAGCGAGAAGCCGAAGAGCATGAACGAGGAGGCGACTGAGCCGAAGATGAAGTACTTCATAGCCGCTTCCAGGTTCTTCTTGCTTTTATCAAAGGCCGCCAGGGCATAGGTGGACAGGCTGGCCAGCTCGAAGCCCACGAACAGGGTGACGATGTCAACGGAGCTGGAGACCACCATCATGCCAACAGTGGCAAAGAGCAGCAGTGCGAAATACTCGTCTGCGCCCTTTCCCGTGTACTTGGACAGTGAGGCTATCACTACCAGTAGCGATACTATCAGGAAGACGGCCTTGAAGAACTGAGACAGGGCATCGACTGAGATGGTATCAAAGAAGAACAGAGCGGGCTTGGCGGTTAAATTGGAGGCCACCAGCCCCAGGGCTGCCACCAGCCCGGCTGCGCTCAGGTATCCCATGAGCTTGCCGCTGTTCTTCATCAGGGACCCCAGCAGTACAATGAGCACTGCCAGGATTGTGAGTAGCGCTTCTCCCCAAAGGGGTGCGTAGTGTGAAAATTCCACTTCAGATCACCCCCATCTGAGTCAGGGTCATTACAGGCTGCATGACCTGAGTTGCCGCTGTTCCCATTATATCTGTGATCAGCCCTGGCTGAAGGCCGAAGATCAAAGAGAGAACGATGATCATGGCCATGGAGAACAGCTCGTAGGCATGCGGTTCATGCACATTCATATACTTCTTCAATATCGGCCCGAACATGGCCTTTTGCATGGCCCAGAGGTGATAAGCGGCCGTGGTCACTATGCTCAGGAAGACCACGATCATGGTGTAGGCTGGTAGCGTTGCAAAGGACCCGGTCAGAACCATGAACTCGGCCACGAAGCCGCTCATGCCCGGCAGTCCCAGAGAAGCCATGAATCCGGCCATCATGATGACTGCGAACTTGGGCATGCGATCGGCGAGCCCTCCCAGATCGGCAATGACCCTGGTCCCTACCACGTGCTGGATGGTTCCAGCAGACATGAACAGGACACAGGTGATGATGCCGTGCGAGAACTGCTGGAACATGGCTCCGGTAACCGACATCCAGGTGAAGGCCACAGCTCCGAGAGTGACAAAGCCCATGTGGCTGACGGATGAGTATGCCACCAGCTTCTTGATATCCTTCTGAGCCAGCGCCATGAAGGCTCCGTAGACGATGGAAATCACCGCGATGATGGCGATGATGGTCACGAATGCCTTGTCGACGTGGGGGAGCATGGGCAATATGACCCGGAAGAGGCCGTATCCGCCCATCTTAAGCAGCAGAGCTGCCAGCACGACCGAACCGGCTGTGGGTGCCTCGACGTGGGCATCCGGCAGCCAGGTATGGAAGGGGAAGGCAGGCATCTTGACCAGAAATCCCAGGAGCAGGCCGGCGAAGATGATATTGAGCATGTTGGTAGGGAATATGGTCTTGTCTGCTGTTGCTGCCAGCAATGTCAGCATATCGAAGGTTCGAGACCCATCAGGCATCTGGTAGGTGAAGTACAGGGCAAAGATGGCCAGCAGCATCACCAGGCTTGCCACATGGGTGTAGATGAAGAACTTGATGGCAGCGTAGTCCTTTCTTGGTCCGCCCCACGATCCTATGAGGAAGAACATGGGGATGAGCACTATCTCCCAGAAGATGTAGAACAGGAAGAAGTCCAGAGATGTAAAGACTCCCAGCACGCCCACTTCATTGAGCAGAAGCAGGGCAAAGTACTGATTGGGCTTCTTTGTCTCTCCCCAGGAGTATATTATCACCAGTAGGGATACTATCGTAGAAAGCAGAACTAAGGGAAATCCTATGCCGTCGACGCCCACAGTATACTTGACGCCGATGGAAGGAACCCAGTTGTAGCTCTCCACAAACTGCATTATCTTGGAAGTTTTGTCAAACTCCAGGTACATTTGCAGGGATAGGGCTAAAGGTATGAGCGAGGCGATTAGGGCCACGAATTTGGCCTTGGTTCCCGCAAAGAAGGATACCACCGCCCCCAGAAGGGGAATGGCAATCAATAGCGAGATGGCATTTGAGATCATACCAGGCCCACCTCCATAGCCAGAGTAATTACAACCACCAGCACCACAACTCCCAGCACCAGCGCCGTGACATAGTTTTGAATTATCCCGGTCTGAACCTTTCTCACATGCTGTGCGAAGCCCATTACCCAGGCAGAGAGCCAGTTGAGCCAGCCGTCTACGAGCTTGATGTCGATCGTATTGCAGATCAAAGCCGTGCCGTAGACTACAGTTTCGGCAAACCAGCCGGTCATGATTTCATGCTGGTAGTATCCCTTGAGCAGCATCTTGCGAATGGGATCCTTTTCGCCGGTAACCTGGCTTGGGTCAAACTTCTTGACTTTATCCCAGTAGAACAAAGCCGCTGTAAGAATGCCGCCAATGGCAACAATGATTGGCAGTATCTGGATGTACCAGGGCTCACCCGGTCCTTCCTCTCCGCCCGCTTCTCCTTCGCCGGCAGCTCCTTTCGCGGCGGCAGCACCTTGCTCGCCCTCTGCGGCTGGAGCGCCGTGCTCTCCTTCAAGCACATGGCCTCCGATTACGCCGAGTTCTGCAAAGTCGAGATCGTAATGCTCGAAGTTGGAGTCAAGGTAACTGTAGAAGTCCTCTTGAGCTGCAATTCCGAATCCTAAGGCAAATACAGCCAGGATCACCAGCGGCCCGAGCATAACCCAGGGAGACTCGTGTTTGGCGTAGTCGGATCTTTCCTTGCCGGTAAAGACCGAGAACCACATTCTGAAGGTGTAGATAGCTGTCAGAATGGCGGCCAGTACCAGGAATATGTAGGGCAGGAAGTTGATCAAAGTGCCGTACTCATAGGCGATTACTATGATCTCGTCCTTGGAGAAGAATCCCGTGAATAAGGGGAATCCGGCCAGGGAAAGAGAGCCTATGAGCATGGTGTACATGGTCCACTTCATGTATTTTCCGACGCCGCCCATTTCCCGCATGTCGTTGGTATTGACGGCGTGAATGACTGACCCGGCGCAAAGGAAGAGCAGCGCTTTGAAGAAGGAATGGCCGATGAGGTGGAAGATGGAAACTCCTACCGCAAAGGTTCCTACTGCCGCGCCCACACCTAAGCCCGCCATCATAAAGCCGAGCTGCGAGACTGTGGAAAAGGCCAGCACCCTCTTGATATCGAAGGAAGTCAGGCCCATGGTTGCCGCAAATAAAGCTGTGAATGCACCTACTGCCGCAACGGCCGTCAGCCCATAGGGCGCGGCGTAGAAGAGCGGGAACATTCTGGCCACAAGGTAGACACCTGCTGTAACCATTGTGGCAGCATGGATCATGGCGGATACCGTTGTGGGACCCTCCATGGCATCAGGAAGCCAGACATGCAGGGGGAACTGACCTGACTTGCCTATTGCGCCGCCCAAAAGTCCCAGGGCGATTAAAGTCAGTTGATCCGGAGCGATCTGGGTGAGATGAGCATAGATCACCGGGAACTGCAAGAGGTACTCGCCTGGTTTTAAGGCGAGGTTCAGGCCGGCCAGGTTATTGTAGAGCAGAATTATGCCAGCCAGGAATAAAACGTCGCCCACGCGCGTCGTCAGGAAAGCCTTCTTAGCAGCAGCGGCTGCCGAGGGCTTTCGGTACCAAAAACCGATCAACAGGTATGAACACAGCCCCACCAGCTCCCAGAATATGAAGAGCTGGAGAAGATTATCGGCATAGACCAGTCCCAGCATGGAAGCGGAAAACAGTGCCGCCTCAGCGAAGTATCTGGCTGCGCCCGGATCGCCATTCATGTAACCATTGCCGTAGATGTGAATCAGCGTTACCACGAAGGTTACCATGAGCAGCATCACGAGCGCCAGAGGATCTATCAAAATGCCCACATTGAAATCAGCAAACCAGGGCATAGACTGATGGATGATCTTGTCTGGATAAGTCTCTGAGAATATTCCCA
Source organism: Methanothrix sp. (assembly GCA_026394565.1). Lineage (GTDB taxonomy): Archaea > Halobacteriota > Methanosarcinia > Methanotrichales > Methanotrichaceae > Methanothrix. The sequence goes on along the minus strand of JAPKYA010000041.1, from coordinate 2,822 downwards.
GAGAGACTATCAGCGCGCCAAAAGTAGCCAGGACAGTGATGAAGCCTCCGCCTCTGGGCAGATGCCAGCCTAAGAACAGGCAAAGCAAGAAGGCCAGTACAGGAAGGGCTACTATCAGATATGCATAATCGGCATACATTCCTTACCACCTCATGGCTTTAATGTTGTCCAGGTCAATAGTTCCGTATAGCCTGTACAGCGCAATCAATATGGCAAATCCCACGCCTGCTTCAGCCGCTGCCAGCGCAATGGAGAACAGGGCAAAGACCTGGCCATTCACATTAGGCTGGTACGCTGAGAAGGCGACGAGATTGATGTTGGCGCTATTGAGCAAGAGCTCGATGCACATCATAAGCTTGACACCGTTCTTTTGAGTAACGAGTCCGTACAAGCCGATGGTGAACATCGTGGAAGCCAGCAGTATATAAAGCTCCAACGGTATCATCGGTAAATCTCCCTCCTAGTCATCTGTTGTCGCCCTCCTCAGGCAACCTCCTTTCGTGCGACCCAAACCGCGCCGACCAAGGCAGCCGTCAAGACCAGGGCCAAGATCTCAAAGGCAAAGACGTAAGAGGTAAATATCTCAAATCCCACGTCTCCAATGCCGCTCTCCGGCAACCTCAATCCCTCCCCAGGCTCAAAACTGAGCGGCTGTTTTTCGCTGGCTCCCCAATTGGTAAGGGAGAGCGAGGCGAAGAGTGCAGCCAGGAAGGCCAGGGTTATGATAATTATCTTAAATTTCACCATGGGACTCCTCCATAATCGTCTTCCTCGTGAGCATCACGGCGAAGAGTATCAGAACTCCGACAGCTCCAATGTACACCAGAATCTGAGCCACCCCCACAAAGGGGGCATTCAGGAATATGTACAAAGCGGCCACGCCGGCAAAGGCTCCCAGCAGGTAAAGAGCGCTGTGAACTATATTTTTGGCGTAGACGACAAGAGCCGATAATAGCACGATGATGGCAGCTATGGCCAGGAAGGCCAAAAGCTCAATGGCAAATCGTATATCATAGGCCAATAGCTTTTCTAAGATCGTTTGCGACCAGGGCGACAGAAGAACAACCAGCGCCAGGCCACCGAAGATCACACCCAGAGCTAAAAGCAGAACTAGAAGCTCGAAGATAGACCGAATGACATTTGCGCCCGACTTCTCCGACATCAGGCAGCACCTCCTTCTTTCGCCGACTTTTTGGCTGCACCCTCTTTTGCGCCTCCTTCCTTTGCGGCCGTCTTCTTAGCAGCAGCTTTTTCGGCGGCAATTCTTTTGGCCTCAGCCTCCAGGTCAGAAACCTCTTTGGCAGAGAACTTCTTTGTCGCCAGGAATTCAGGACCCTTTACTATGTCTTTGCGCTCCCAGCCGGCCATTACGACCTTTTTGCCCATTTTCAGGCATTCCACAGGGCACTCGTCCACGCATAGGCCGCAGAACATGCATCTTCCAAAGTCAATTTGCGGAAACTGCATCTTCTTGTTCTTGAGAGGATTTCCAAATTTGTAATGGACCATCTCAATGCAGCTATTGGGGCAAACCCTGGCGCAGGATCCACAACCGATGCATATGGTGGCATCCAACTCGTGAATGCCTCTCTCCGCAGCAGGAAGCTCCATCATTCTCTCAGGATAGAGCCTTGTGATCTCGATCTCCTGCGTGGCGGTCTTCAAAGGCCAGCTGAAGTTCTTTATCATCATTCTCTTCAACATCTCAATGCCACCTCATGCAAAGTAGGACCCGATTAGGACTGCCCATCCCAGATTCAGCAGGGAGAGCGGCAGCATCCACTTCCACCCCAGGTCGGTTACCTGATCGATCCGCAGGCGGAAGAGCGAGCTTCTGACCCAAATGAAGAACCACAGTACGATTACTACCTTCATGAAAAGCCAGATCAAAGGAGAGATTATGTCCAGGATCGGTATGGGTATGATCGGTCCATGCCAGCCGCCCAGGAATAAGAGTGACAGCAGTATGGATCCCAAGAGCGCGTTGTTGTACTCCTGGAAGTAGAGCAGACCGAAACGAATTCCGCTGTACTCGGTATTGTACCCGGATATGATCTCTTCTTCTGCCTCGCTCTGATCGAAGGGAATTCTTCCCAAATCAGTGATCAAGGCAATAACAAAGATGGCAAATCCCAGGGGCTGTGCAAAGGCGTACCAAATCGTCTGGCTCTCTACGATCTCCACCAAGTTGAGGCTGTGGGCCATGACCGCCACGGATATGACGCAGATGCCCATGGGGACCTCATAAGCAATCATTCTGGCAATGCCTCGGAAGGCGCCCAGAATTGAGTACTTATTATTGGAGCTGTAGCCGGCCATGAAAACGGCTATGGCCATCAGGCTCATGGCTGCCTCTACATAGAAGGCACTGATATCCATATTGGCCACTACCAGAGGCACATCCCTGCCGCCGATGTGTAGTGCCCCGAAGGGAATGGCGGCTGCCACAAGCATAGTGGCCATGGAGGCCACTATCGGCGCCCAGACATAGACGCCCTTATCGGCATCACCAGGGATGATATCCTCTTTGGTGAAGAACTTAATGGCATCGGCACCAAGCTGCAGTATGCCCCATCTTCCGCCCACGCGATTGGGACCATACCTATTGCAGAAATCACTCAGCACCTTTCTCTCGCCCCAGATCACCAGCATGGCTCCAACGTTGACCACACCAGAGATTACCGCAGCACCGATAATGCCGATAATCAGGGCGAATATCGCCGGCTCCTCTGCGACGAATTGAGTGATGATCTCTATTATTCCATCCAAATCCTCTCCCCCCTACCTATCCGCCTCGGATGGGCAGCCGTCCATGCTACCGG
>JAPKYA010000106.1 GCA_026394565.1 Methanothrix sp. | reverse complement strand
GAGACTTTGATGAAGAAGGCAACGGAACTGAAGGCGGAAGGGCTGGTGGAAGGCCAGATCTCAGAGGAGCTGAATGTCTCCAGCGAGACGGTAACCTGGCTGCTTACTCATGCTGAGAAGACGAGCACATCTCCCGGGCCCAAGGATATCTCTGTGGACTGGTCGATGATCGGCAAGAGCGCCTTTAGGCTGAGCCACGTCTCTGAAGCCCTCTCCGATATCATTTATGAGACATTAGACGACAACGACTGCGGCGTAGATGTGGTGGTGGGCATAGCTTTAAGCGGCCTGCCTCTGGCCAGCATGGTGGCCAACAGCCTGGCGACGGAGCTTGCCGTCTACACTCCCAGCAAGCAGATGCTCACCAAAGAGAGCGGCAAGGCGCGCGGCAACCTGAGCGCCAACTTTTCCGGTGTTATGGACAAGGAGTGCGTCATCATCGACGATGTGATTACATCCGGGCGGACGCTGGAGGAAGCTGTCGAGTATCTGGACGAGCACGGGGCCAAGATCAACGCCATCGCCGTCCTGATCGACAAGAAGGGCACAGAAGAGATTGCGGGAGTGCCCGTGGTCTCGCTCTTGAAGGTTTTAAGGGTAAATTAGATCAACTATGTTCTCCGAGGATGAGTATCGATTGGACTTCTTCGTGGATGAGGAATTCCAGCGCAAGAAGTGCGAGAAATGCGGCAAATTCTTCTGGACCAGGAACGGCGAGAGGAAGACCTGCGGGGACCCGCCCTGCGATCCCTATACCTTCATAGGCTCGCCCATATTCAAGCGCGAGCACACATTAGATGAGATGCGCGAGCACTACCTCAGCTTCTTTGAGGCCCGAGGGCACGCTCGCATCAAGAGGTATCCGGTGGTGGCCCGCTGGCGAGACGACATTTACCTCACCATCGCCTCCATCGCCGACTTCCAGCCCTTTGTGACCTCCGGGCAGGTGCCGCCGCCCGCCAACCCGCTCACCATCAGCCAGCCCTGCATCCGACTGGACGACCTTGATTCGGTGGGGCGCAGCGGACGGCATCTCACCACCTTCGAGATGATGGCCCACCACGTCTTCAACACCCGCGAGAAGGAGCACTACTGGAAGGATCGAACGGTTCAATTATGCGATGAGCTGCTGGTGGGTCTCGGCATGGACCCCCTGGCTGTGACCTACAAGGAGAATCCCTGGGCGGGCGGGGGCAACGCCGGCCCCAGCGTGGAGGTCATGATCGGCGGCCTGGAGTTGGCAACGCTTGTCTTCATGGACCTGTTAGCCGTGCCCGGAGGCCCCATCCAGATCAAGGGCGAGTCTTATGAGAAGATGAACAATTACATCGTGGACACCGGCTATGGCCTGGAGAGGTTTGTCTGGGCCTCCAAAGGCTCGCCTACCATTTACGATGCCATCTTCCCGGATCTGGTCCGGAAGGTGGCAGACCTGGCCGGAGTGGAACACAACCTGCAGGATCCTGAGTACGCCGAGATCTTCGCCCAGAATGCCCGGCTGGCGGGCATGGTGGACCTGGACGAGTACAGCATGCTGGATCTTCGCCGGAAAATTGCGGGCAGCATCGGCATCTCGCCCGAGAAGCTGGAGAAGACCATCGAGCCCATGGAGCGCATCTATGCTGTGGTGGACCACACTCGCTGCCTGGCCTACATGCTGGGCGACGGCATCATCCCCTCCAATGTCAAGGCGGGCTACCTGGCCCGGCTGGTCATTCGCCGCACCCTGCGTCTGATGAAAGAATTAAGTCTGTCTCTGCCGCTGGCGGAATTGGTGAAGATGCAAATCCAGCGACTGGACTACACTGACTGGCAGGAGCGCTTTGTCACCATCAAGGAGATCCTCGACCAGGAGGAGCAGAAGTACGCCGAGACACTGGAGAAGGGCAAGCGTCTGGTCAAGAAGACGGCCGAGCACTTCAAAAAGTTGGGCCAGGCCATTCCCCTGGTGGAGATGATCTCCCTTTACGACACGCACGGCATCCCACCCGAGATCGCTCGCGAGTCTGCAGAGGAGATGGGTGCGGCTGTGGAGCTGCCGGACAACTTCTACTCACTGGTGGCCAAGAAGCGCATCCGGGCCGAGAAGGAAGAGGCCAAAGCCACTCTGCCCGGCAAGACAGAGCTGCTCTTCTACGAGCATCCCTTTGAGCAGGTCTTCGAGGCAGTGGTGCTGGATGTGACCGAGGAGGGCAGCGTCATCCTGGACAGAACGCTCCTCTACCCGGAGGGAGGAGGCCAGCCTGCCGATCACGGCACTCTGGAGAAGGGGGGGCAGGTCTTTCCGGTAGTGGATGTGCAGAAGTCTGGGGACGTGGTGCTGCATAATCTGGCCAAGCCGGAGGGGCACGGCCTGCAGAAAGGCGACCGGGTCACCGGCAAGGTGGACATGCACCGCAGGCTGGCGCACGCCCGCCATCACACAGCCACCCATCTGGTACATGACTCAGCCAAGCGCGTTTTGGGCAAGCACGTCTGGCAGGCAGGAGCCCAGAAGAGCGAGGATCGGGCCCGTCTGGACATATCCCACTACAAGCGCATCACCGACCGGGAGCTGCAGGCCATTGAGCTTGAAGCTAACAGGCGGGTGATGGAGATGGAGCCGGTGGACACGCAATTCTTGCCCCGCACCGAGGCGGAGAAGCTCTTCGGCTTTGAGCTGTACCAGGGAGGCGTGCCGCCCGGAACACAGATTCGCGTTGTAAGCGTTGGCAGCGACATCGAGGCCTGCGCAGGAACGCATGTCACCAACACAGGCATGATCGGGGCCATCAAGATCCTGCGCGCCGAGCGCATTCAGGACGGAGTGGAGAGGATCGAATTCGCCGCCGGCGAGGCCGCCGTGCGGGCCGGGCAGGAGCGCGATGATCTGCTCTCCGGGGCCGCAGACGTGCTACGCGTGCCGAACGAACAGCTTCCAAAAACGGCTTCGCGCTTCTTTGAGGAGTGGAAGAGCCAGCAGAAGGAGATCGAGCGGCTCAAAGAGGATTTAGCCAGGGCGCGGCTCAAGACCTTGATCGCAGAGGCCGAGACCATGGACGGCCTGAAGATTGTGGTGCAAAAGATGGGCAGTGCCGACATCGATGAGCTTCTCAAGGCGGCAGCCCTTCTGGCTGAGCAGGACTGCGTCGCCCTGCTGGGCAGCGAGACAGGCAAGCTCGTGGCCGCCGTGGGCCGGTCGGGCCTGGCGAAGGGCGTTAAGGCAGGAAGCATCATCCGCGCTGCAGCCAAGGCCCTGGGAGGCGGGGGCGGAGGCAAGCCGGACCTGGCTCAAGGCGGAGGGCCTAACGTGGAGAAGCTGGACGAGGCCTTGCAGGCGGGAAGAGAGGCGATGAGGGCTGGTTTATAGCCCAATTGCTTTTTTTGCGAGGCAAAAAACTGCTCAAGCCGTCTGCATCAAATCTATTTCCCCGGCGGGAATGGGCTTTGCCACCAGCCTGCAGGCGCGATATTTCCCCATGACCTCGTCGATCTGCCGGGAGGTCTCCGGCGAGAGGGGCGTTGCCTTATCTGCAATCCGGACTATTCAGAGCTAAATCTCGCAAATATTGATTTCTAATGCCAAATAATTGAAACAAAACGTTATTGACTTAATTTATCTTTAACGGAACGTTCCTGTACCTTTTAATGGCTATAAGTTCAATATTTTGGAGCTTCAAGAACCGTTCGTTCGGTTACATCTTTTTCTATCGTTCCCGACAGGTTGGTGATCAGGGAATGTCGCAAGCGATACAGTCGCCGGACATTCTCGAGGAAAAAAGTTGCGAGGTATAAAGATATGAAAACAAAGATTGCATTAGCCGTTATGGCGCTGGCTGTGGTCTGCCTTTCCATGGCACCGGCTGTGGCCGTAGGATTCGATTCTAACAACAAAGATAGGTGCAACGCCTCCTTGCAGAGAGGCGGTTTTGATGGACCGCATAACTGGATGCTCCTGGTAGATGATGCCACCAGGGAAAATTTCGATAATATGACATTAAACCAGATCAAGGAGCTGCGTGAAGAGAAGATGGCAGCGCTTAACAATATGACACTGGCACAGATTGACGAGCTTCGCCAAAAACAGATGGACAAGCTCAACAAAATGACATTGGCCCAGATCAGGGATATGAAAATGGACCGGATGGGCGAGATGGGCCCCGGAATGATGGGCGATGGCATGATGGACCATAGTATGAACGGTCAGGGACCGATGGACCAGGGCATGGATAGAGGCATGGCGGAAAACGGACAGGGGTCCGGCAGCCAGCGGCGAGGCGGCAGATAAGCAATAGCGAAATGCGAAGTATTGTGGGCAAGCAGAGCTGGAAAGCAATGCTTTTGGTCTTCTCAACCGCCGGCTAAAGGCAATCAATTGTCCGGCTCCGGCTGCAATTCCTTTTTGCCAACTGTATTATGTTAAGATTACTGTTTTCGACTGATCAGTGAAAAAATAAAAATTAATAATGATTAACGATAAATCAGCTCAATAATTACGCAGACAATTATTATGATCCTTTTGCAACCGTTAATCCTTGCAGTCAGACTCGCATTGAGAAGATAGATGACCAAGAAATCTTCAACCTACTTCAATTAAGTTTATATGATAAGAGATACTACTTATTAAAAAAAAGGAGGCTACAAATCATGAGCATAAAAACTAAAGTGCTTTTGCTGGCCCTGGCGATCGTGGCCATGCTGCCGGAAGTCCTGGCTCACGCCGTAGTGGTTGTAAAGAGGTAGCACCTCTATCGGCCAGAATCGTTTTCCTCATTTTATTCTCGCCTGGACAACCTATATCAATTCTCATAGCCTCGAACATTGCTATGCGCATTAGCGAGCAACAGTATGGCGATTACATCGGCCCATACAGAAATGTCCTCTACCTCTGCCACAGGAACGCCGATCCCGACGCCATCGGTTGCAGCTTTGCCCTGAGCCGGGCCTTCGGGGGCGCTATCGGTGCAGTGGATGACCTGAGCCGCACGGGCGCTTCCCTGGCAGAGATTTTAGGTGCAGGCGTCCAGATAAATCCACCAGTTGAAGACTACGATCTGGTGGTAGTAGTAGACACCTCAGTAAGGACGCAACTGGGAGGCAAGCTGCCGGCCAGCTATGCCCTGGTGGACCACCATCTGGATGAAGGACTGCTGGAAGACGCCCTATTCTACATACAAAAGCCCGCCAAGTCCACGGCCGAGATCGTCTGGACGATTCTAAAAGAAAACGACAAGAAGGTCGACAAAATGGCGGCCCTGGGCCTTCTGGCGGGCATGATCGCCGACACCGGCCGCTTCAAGCGCGCAACGCCTTGCACCTTCCAGGCGGCTGCCGAAATCTTAGAGGCAGGAGGCTTTGCTTATGAAGAGGCACAAGAGGCCCTTTCCCTGCCGACGAACATCTCGCAAAGAATTGCCGTCCTCAAAGCCGCCTCTCGGGCCGAGGTCATGCGCCAGGGAGACTGGCTTGTCGCCTGCACCTCTGTCAACTCCTTTGAGGGCTCTGCGGCCATGGCCCTGGTGGATTTAGGTGCCGACGTGGCCTTCGTAGCAGGACGGCATGGGGACCTGGTCCGCATCAGCGCCCGGTGCAGCCGAGAGGCGGCCCAACGGGGCCTGAACCTGGCCCAGATCTTAGGAGAGGTGGGCAGAGCCCACGGAGGAGATGGGGGCGGCCACAGCTCGGCTGCCGCTCTGGAGGCCCCTGGCAAGCCGTCCGCTATCTTGGATGCATGCCGAAAAAAAGTATTCAGCTCTTGCGCGCTCGAAGGGCCGCCTTCTTCAGGGCTTCAATGCCGGGCAATGGCTCGCCCGAGAGATAGGTAATGGACGCGCCGCCTCCCATGCTCACATGAGAGAACTTGGACTCCAGGTCCAGCTGCTCAATGGCCGCTACGCTATGCCCTCCGCCGGCAATGGAATAACTCGACTCGGTGGCCGCTTTCAAGAGTTCGGATGTGCCGAGCCGGAACTTCTCCTGCTCGAAGATCCCTGTCGGCCCATTGAGGACGGTAACCTTGGCCTCCTTCATATACTTGGAGTAGATGACAATGGTCTCCAGGCCAATGTCGGCTATGGGCAGAGCTGTGGAGAGCTTGTCCACGGCAACTTCCACCCGCTCGCCATTCTGGTTCAAAGCTACATCCACTGGCATTAAGATCTTGCCCGGATAATCATGCAAGAGCTTCGCCGCAATGGGAATCTGGTCCAAATACTCCTGATCCTCCACAAACTTGCGATTGGCCTCGCCTACATTAATGCCTGCAGCCATCATAAAGACCGTGGCCACGACGCCGGAGGTGAGGATCTTATCAGCTCCGCCGCGACTGAGAACGTTTTGCGTGACTTTGATGGAATCGTCCGCCTTCGTACCTCCCAAGGAGAAGACGGTTGGGTGCTCATTGCCCTTCAAGCCCTTATCCAGTGCCGTGATCTCCCTGTCCATGAGAAGCCCGGCGAAACTCGGCAGCACCTCGGTAAAGCCCACGACGGAGCAGTGAGAGCGATGGGAGACGGCAAAGGCGTCATTTATGAAAATATCAAATAACGGTGCCAGCTTTCTCACCATGTGGCTTTTGGCATGATCGGCAGGGCTTCGGTTCATGTTCTCTTCGGCATAAAAGCGGGTATTTTCCAGAAGAAGAACCTCTCCCGGCACCAGAGATTTGATGGCTTTCTGGGCATGAGATCCGAAGATATCATCAATGTAGGCGACATCGCGACGCAAGAGCCGCGTTGCCTGGCGGGCATGAGCCTCTAGAGTGGTATAATCCTTCTTTCCGGCCCGGCTCTGATGCGCCATGAGAACCACCCGGCAGTCCTCCAGAGCGCGCAGAGTATCTAAGTGGCTTTTTATGCGCTTATCATCCAGGATATTTCCGCTGGGGTCCATGGGAGAGTTGAAGTCCACTCTTACCAGGACCCTTTTAT
>JAPKYA010000100.1 GCA_026394565.1 Methanothrix sp. | reverse complement strand
AAATTTGGAAGAAAGAAAAAGACCCTGGATTCGGTTCGAACGCAAGCACAGCCTGTCCATGGTGCATCTGGATTGGCACACCAGCATTCACGACGGGAAAAAGGTGTTCGTCTGCGTGGTCCTTGATGATAGTTCGCGGCGCATTCTCTCGGGCGGGGAGTTCGATGCCGAAACAACAGATAAGACACAATTCTATGCCAACAAGCGGGACAAGAATAGCGATGCGGATAGCAGATTTGAGGACTTTCTTGAGGAGAATAAAATCAAACACATCAATTTTGACAATTTCATGTCCTGAATCGGATGGAGACTGAATTAAATGGTTTATAAAGAATGTAATTTGCGGGCCGTAGTATATAAAGTCCAAACATTCGGGACTACACACACATATACATGTACCATCAATTAATAAATGCGCATTGCAATAGAACTTTAGGTGAATTTGCTTTGAATATCGGCCGACTTCTCGTCAAGATAAACCGAATTTGCGCCTGGATGCTTCTCATCTTCATGATCATCTTCTTCGTCTCAGGATATGCCTGGTGGAACAGAGCATTTCTGCCCCTTCAGCAGGCAATATATATGCACACTAAGCTGGACTTATACCTGGTCTTCTTCTTCCTGGCGCACGTATTGATTAGCATCCGCTTCACTTTAGCGCGCTGGAGGGTGGGCCACGGACAGACGGTTAATTTGCTGCTCATAGCCATCGGCATTCTATCATTCTGGTTTGTCCTCAGCATCCGCTGAAACGCAGGCTGCTTTGGCACCGCAAAGCTTATTTAACCTAGCGTTACTAACCCGAAGTTCAATAAGTAATATTCGAGTGATGATATTGGATCCGGTTGAGCTCTTAGATATCCTGGGAAACGAAAATAGAAGGCGCATACTTCAACTCCTCTCGTTTCGCCCTTTTTACTTCAATGAGATGGCCAAGCGGCTGGATGTCGGGCCCAAGGCGGTCATCGATCATCTGGTGATGCTGGAGAGAGCCGGCCTCGTGGAATGCTATCAGGACCAGGGAAGAAGAAAGTATTTCCGCATAGTCCGAAAGACGGTCCTGGAGGTGGCGGTCTCACCTCATTCTTACGGCGTGCGAGCCTATCTCTCCGAGGACGCGCCGGTGGTAGAAGATGATGGATTGGCGCAGGACATGAAGCTTTTGCGCGATGAGCTCTCAACCCTGGAGGAAAAGAGGCTTGAACTGCGCGCACTCCTGGACCGGATCGAATCTCGAGAGATGGAGATCAAACAGATAGCTTGCAGCGCGACCAGAAGCTATGCGCAAAACCAGCTGGAGGCGGAGATTCTGACGGCGCTCCTTTCCGGCGATGCTGATGCAACGCATCTGGCCATGAGGCTGGAAGTTGCAGAGATTGTGGTAATAGATCGGCTAAAGAGGCTGGAAGAGCGCGGAGCTGTGCATTTGTTGGATCAGAAATGGAGCATTAGATAATGCAACTTCGGATTGCTGAAGCCTATCACAAAGATGCAGGAAAGGGTGTGGCCAGGATTGGAGCCGATGCACTGGCCTCCCTCTCCCTGGAAAACGGCGGCGTGGTGGAGATCAAAGGAAAGGATAAGATCTACGCCATAGTCTGGCCTGGAAACCCAGATGATCCCCAGGATCTCATCAGGGTTGACGGAAATACCCGCGCCAACCTGGGTGCAGGGATAGACAGCAAAGTTGTTGTCAGCCGGGCCGAGGCGAGACCTGCCCGAAAGATCGTAGTCGCTCCTACGCGCCAGATCAGGCTCATGGGCGGGCCGCAGTACTTGCTTCGCATACTGCAAGGAAGGGCGGTTATCAAGGGTGAGATGCTGCGCGTGGAGATGATCAATAGCAGCCTCAACCTGGCAGTGGTCAGCACGCTCCCAGCCGGCGCGGTGCTGGTAACTTCTGAGACCATCATCAGCATCACCAGAGAGACTTTAGAAGAGCTGGCGCTGCAAGTGCGGGATATCTCCTACGAGGATATCGGCGGCCTTTCCCGAGAGATCAGAGAGATCAGGGAGATGATTGAAGTTCCCCTGCGCCATCCTGAGCTTTTCTCTCGCCTGGGCATCAATCCACCCCGCGGGGTGCTGCTGCACGGACCGCCCGGCACGGGAAAGACGCTCATCGCCCGGGCAGTGGCCAGCGAGACCGACGCCAATTTCATATCCATCTCAGGCCCGGAGATCGTCTCCAAGTTTTATGGAGAAAGCGAGCAGCGGCTGCGCCAGATCTTCGAAGAGGCAGCTAAGGCCGCACCCTCCATCATCTTCATCGATGAGATCGATTCCATCGCCCCCAAACGCGAGGAGGTGTCCGGCGACCTGGAGAGGCGTGTGGTGGCTCAAATCCTGGCACTTATGGACGGCCTCTCCTCGCGAGGAGAGGTAATAGTAATTGCAGCCACCAATAGGCCCAATGCCCTTGATCCCGCCATCCGCCGGGGCGGACGCTTCGACCGGGAGATTGAGATTGGCATTCCCAGTAAAACCGGCCGGCTGGAGGTGCTGTATGTTCATACCAGAGGCATGCCTCTCGATGAGTCTCTGGACCTGTTGGAGATTGCCGATGCCACGCACGGCTTCGTAGGAGCGGACCTTTATGCTCTCTGCAAAGAAGCTGCCATGCGAACACTGGAGAGGGCGCTTCCCGACCTGGATGTCAACGAGGATATACCGACAGAGATAGTGGAGAGCCTTAGGGTTACCAAAGAGGATTTCAAAGAGGCTTTAAAGAAGATTGAGCCCTCCGCCATGAGAGAGGTATTTGTAGAGGTGGCACAGGTGCACTGGGATGAGGTGGGCGGCCTGGAGAAGGCCAAGCAGTCGCTCATCGAATCTGTGGAGTGGCCGCTCAAGTATCCGGAAGCCTTCTCGGCCGTAGGCGTTCGTCCCCCGCGCGGCATCCTTCTTTATGGCCTGCCGGGAACGGGCAAGACCCTCCTGGTAAGAGCTCTAGCTACCGAGAGCAATTTGAATTTCATCAGCGTCAAAGGCCCGGAACTGCTCAGCAAGTGGGTGGGCGAATCGGAGCGCGCCGTAAGGGAGATCTTCCGCAAAGCCCGCCAGGCGGCTCCGGCCTTAGTCTTCTTTGACGAGATCGACTCCATAGTTCCGAGCCGCGGCGGCGGAGCGGAAACAAATGTTACAGAGCGAGTGGTCAGCCAATTCTTAACCGAGCTGGATGGGCTGGTGAAGCTTAAAGATGTGGTAATAGTAGCGGCAACCAACCGGCCGGACCTCATGGACAGCTCAATGCTGCGTCCAGGCAGATTCGATCGTTTGATTTATATTCCCATGCCGGACATGCAGGCTCGAAAGAGAATACTGGAGATTAATCTCTCCCGCATGGCAGCCTCCGGTGTCTTCGCCCAATGGCTGGCCGAGATGACACTGGACTATTCCGGTGCAGATTTAGAGATGCTCTGCCGGGAAGCGGGGATGCTTGCCTTAAAAGAGCATATAGTGCCCGGCATGAGAAGAGAAGAATTGATCATTGATAGAATACAGGTAACACAAGAGCATTTCCAAAGAGCGCTGGAGCTTATTAAGCCCCATCTGTCCAAAGGCATGCGGGAAGAATACCTTAAAATGATACGGGATTTCAAAGCGTAAAGGACAAAAAAGAGTATGGATACAAAGCACCAGATATATAGTCAAGAAGGATTAAAAGACGATATGAGGGCCGAAAAATTGACTTCTGAAGACGAGTCGAAAGAGCTGCTTGGGGATATTGATTTCAAAGATACCAGCAGCATAACCGTGCCTGAGAGCCTCATAGATCATGTGATCGGCCAGGATGAAGCCGTGGAAGTGATTAAAAAGGCGGCACGCCAGAGACGCCATGTCATGCTCATCGGATCGCCGGGAACAGGAAAATCCATG
>JAPKYA010000113.1 GCA_026394565.1 Methanothrix sp. | reverse complement strand
TATTAACACAGTTCATATCGAGATAGAATTCACCTCTTTTCACCAGAATCTCATTATATTTGGGCCAATCTCTATTGTCTTCATATGTCATGATATGGTATTTATTTTTCTAACGATAAATAGATTATGCAACACAGCATATATTCGCCCAAGTTGAGAAGAAAATTGCCTTTGTCGAGCCAATCTTCGGCTGTCAGCTGACATTGTGCTGATGTCAATGCAAGAAGAAGAATGAAAACTGCATAGATCAATCTCATAAGCTTCGGACGTGCATAAAGATAGATAAGTCTGCTGCATTCATGATCATGCATGCTCTTGGCCAAGATCCGAGCGTAAATCCATATCATCTGTTCGATTGCTCTGTAAAGGTCCCGCGCGCGGGTGATCGCGCCTGCATAGCCCCGCTCATGTGCTGGGATCGTAGCAGCGATCGTAAAGCGAAAAGCAAGGCCGAATGAGATCAAACTCTGTTTGATAATTTTGCGCAGCAATATGTATTTAGGCCGGGCGATCCCATGTATCAGAGGATGAAGACAAAAACTCGCGCAATATATCAAGATGGAGTTTTGCGGCCGCTGAATAGGTTGAACCTGAGACAGGGAGAAGAAGTTGAGATAGAGATTACCGATGCAGTTCGCAGAACCAGAGGAATCATCAAGATCGATCCAGAGCTGGGCAAGGAGATAGCAGAGAGCGATGAGCTGTCCAGCCTTGAGAGCTAGTTCAGCGAGGCCGAAATAAACCAATTTTTTAACTTCGCGGCTTCGCGCCTTCGCGTGAAACCGGACCCGGTAGAATCTCACGCGAAGCCGCGAAGGCGCGAAGAACAATCAGCCGTTCACAAAGGCACGTTATCCACTCACAATCATGGCTTTAATTAGGCCCGGCTGTACTAGATGATTGAAGAGATACCGGCCAAAAGCAGAGTTTTCATTGACTCAAATATATTTATCTACCATTTCCTCGATCTCTCGAAAGACTGCTCCAATCTGCTTGAGAGAGCGGAGAGAAGAGAGATCCGGGCCTATGCCTCCACAGTAGTTCTAGGCGAGGTGCTTCATAAATTGATGCTATCAGAGGCTGTGGAGAAATACGGGACGAAGCCCTATCAGGCAATACGATATCTAAAAGAGCATCCTGAATTGATCAAATCCCTCGAAAAGTCCGAAATCTCTGTGAAAGAGATACTGGAGTTCAACGTCGAGATTCTGCCCATAGGAGAGGACGCGATATTTGAGAGCCGGGGCCTAAGAGAGCAATATGGTTTGATGACCAACGATTCCCTAAATCTCTATGCCATGAAGATCCAAGGGATCAAGGTAATAGCCACTAATGATAGGGATTTTGAGCGCGTAAAGGAAATAGATATTTGGAGGCCTAAATTAATATAATAGTCATGCTCAAGCGCTGCGACGACAGATCCTACACCCAAGAGATCGGGGGCCAGCCGGGCCTCATCGCCGCCCGCTTGCGCCCGCACGCACCCCCACGCGCGGGTGATCGCGCCTGCATGAGCCCGCTCCGGGCCTTGCCGGCATCGAGCGGGAGGGCGCGGGGCGGAGAGGCGAGGCTTTGCGAGACCGAAGTGATCCCGTGATCACAGTCAGTCCTGCATCTCTTTCATGGCAGAGCCTACGTGCTTCACAACCCTTTCCGCCATTCCGATAGCCTTGCTGGCATCGGCCTCATCGAAGGCCTCGAAGGGAAGGCCCCCCGGAAGGCCGTTGGGATAGCGGGTGGGGATGTAGTATTTGTCCAGCCCTCCGGCACCCAGGATCTCCTTCAGGTCTGGATCATATCTGAGCGCGTGCTTCAAGAGGTGCGCCACAGAATGGCCCAGCACTATCTCCTCTCCTTGAGCGTAGATGAAAGCCTTCACCGCCTTCTCTGCCGCCTGCTGGGAGAGGAAACATGCCAGGTTGAACCGCTTCCCCTGAAAACAGTACTTTGCATCGTCTAAATCCTGTCTCGCCTGGAGAAGCCAGCGCATCCCTTCCTCTTTCGGTTCAATCCTCATAGAGCATCTTTCCTTCTCGAAGGGCCCTCTTGACGAAAGGCCGCTCCTTCATCTCCTCGAACTCCTGCGGGGTGTAGACCAGGATATCCATGGCCTCCCTGGCGTCATCGTAAAACTCGTCCAGTCGGTCGAGAAATCTCATCTGGGTATCCTTTACTACTATCAGGTCGATATCGCTGTGATCGCGGGCATCGCCTCTGGCCAGAGAGCCGAAGAGCAGCACCTTTCGCACGCTGGGGTCGTTCTTAAGCCGGTTCAGGATCCTCTCCAGTTCTGCATTCAGCTCAGCTACGGTCATGGGATTGCTCAGTCTAGAATATTATCATTGGAACTATTGCTTTTTTTAGCTTGCCCTCCAGCAAAGGGCAAATTCTATTCCTGCTCTAAAAATATTCTAACTAAATGTATAATTAACATCATTTTTTAGTTGTAACGAAAACAGCATATCCTTGTCTGTGAAGCAAAAGCTCTTCGTTCTGCTGGGTGATGTAGTCTCCTCCCGCCAGATAGTCGATAGAGACCGGTTCCAAAGCCGCCTGGCAGAGCTTTGCAGCAGGATAAATACAGAATATGCAAATGACATTTATGCCCCCTTTAAAGGCTTAAAGGGCCTGGACGAGATTGGCGGCGTTCTCAAAGACATATCCAATGTATTTAATATCATTATTCTGATCTCAGAAACGCTGCATCCCTGCAAAATGCGGTGCTCCCTGGTCTATGATTTCATAGATACTGCGCTGGATTCAGGCGATGTCGCGAAGATGGACGGCCCCGCTTTCCACAGAGCTTCGAAGGCCATTCTCGAACTCAAGGAAACAGAACTGCTCATAAGGATCGCTGTCGAGGATGAAGTTCTCGATAAAATCCTGGTGGGAGAGATCAACCTGATGCTGCTCAATAATGCTGCGAGAACTCCCAAGCAGCGAAAGATTATTAACGAGTATGAACTAATAAAAAATCAAGCAGAAGTTGCAGACAAACTCGGATTAAGCCAGCAGTACGTTTCCATGACCCTCAAACGCTCCCGCTGGAAGGTGCTAAAGGATTTGGAAGAAGAATTGAACTGGTCTTTGCACAGCTATCAGAAAAGGATTGAGAGAAAAGAAGATAGGTCGATGCCCGGATGATAGAAGCTTTGTTGGCGCAAATGCCGCTTGTAGGTGCGGGCGCCCAGATCCTCAAAGGGATCAATCTAATTCAAGTGCCATCGTTTTATCAGGCTACATCATATTGCTGGCTACGAGCGGAAGGATGGTCAACTACGTATTGCATAGTATTTCCGGGAATGGAGTGGCAGAGCCCAGCCGGGAGGTCAAAGATACCGGTTATGTCATAGGAAAGTGCGAGAACCTGCTGTTGCTCACTTTCATGCTTCTGGACGCTTTCACCGCCATGGCCCTGATATTCACAGCCAAGGCAATAGTGCGGGCCGAGGATATGAAGAAGCAACCGCTCTATTTTCTGGCCGGTACAATGGTTAATGTGACCTATTCCATAATGATCGGTTTTATCCTGAAAATTCTTTTGACCAGGTTCTAGAGCTTTTGTCTTCTTCGTCGGAGACATTTTGCCGGAAGATCGACATATTGATTAGTGATAGTAATCATAAGGCCGCCCTGATATGCCGAAAGAATCTCCCCCCTCAGGGCTTTCGCGTTCTGGTGATTGTCTCTCGGCCCCTTGACCTGCCGGACCTGCCCAATCTCGCCGACCAGTGGGCCTTGCAGAATGGCCTGAGACGGGTACAGGCCCCTGCCTTCCTGAAGATGCTCCGCCCGCCAGCGGTGGAGGGCTTTCGCACCGAGATTTTGAACGGCTACGACATTGTGCACTTCGACGGCCACGGAGCCCTGGGGCGACGCTGCCCCAACTGCGGCGCTCTCCACTCCCCGCAAGAAAAGAAATGCGAACACTGCACGGCTCTGCTGGAAGACGAAGAGGCAAAAGGCTACTTCGCCTTCGAGAAGGAGGACGGCAAGCTGGACGCTCTGGCAGCGGAGGAGCTGGCGGAGATCGTCATGAGTGCGCCGGAGCCCGCGAAGTTGGTCTTCCTGAGCGCCTGTGAGTCGGCCAAAGGAGGCGAGGCCAGTCTCCTAAGCGCTCTGCTTCGCAGAGGCGTTTCCGCCGTCCTGGGGATGAATGAGTCAGTTTCATTAAAGGCGACCATGGCGCTGGCCGGGCCCTTTTACGCCGGCCTGGGGGCAAGCATGACCATCGTCCGGGCCTTCGAGAATGCCCTGCCTGCACTGAAGCGGTTGGAGAATGGCAGCGAACAGATCCCTGTGCTGGATGGGCAGGGAAAAGATGCCAGGATTCCGCTGGCCAAAGTCGCAGGAAAGGCTGGCTTCGAGGCCGAGCGACTCTTCGGCCTTCCCGAGCACGAGTTCGTGGGCGACTACATCCGTGGCGATCCGCCGCGGGGGCGCAAGGGGCTTCTCTCTCAAACCATGGACGCGCTGCAATCTGGCGAGAAGCTGGTCGTCCTCACCGGCCAGGGAGGCATCGGCAAAACCGTGCTCGCTGCCGAAGCAGCGCGGAGGCTGGCTTACTGCTATCCGGGCGGAGTATTTTGGAGGAGTGCCGAAGGCGGTGAACGCCTGGGCCTGGAGGAGATGCTCAACGCTTTTGATAACGTCTTTGGGCCACAGATTCGCACGCTTCCTCTGGATGCGAAGCGAGACCAGGTTTTAGGCTATCTCAGGAATTACGATACAGCCAGCCTGCTGGTAGTGGACAATGCCGAGAGCATCCGCGACCCTGGGCTCTGGCGCTTCCTGGAGGGCATCCCCCAGCCCGGTGCCGCTCTTGTGACCACAAGGGAGAGCCTGCCTTGCGGGGGCCGGGAGATCCGGGTGCCTGAGATGGAGAACGAGGAAGCAATCAGTCTCTTTTTCAGAGAAGCCCGCCGAATTTCTCCCAAATGGGGCGAGCATCTGAGTGCAGAAGAGCAGAGCAGCCTGGTAGAGATTGCAGGCTTCATGCAGGGCCACCCGTTGGCCATCAAGCTTGTGGCGGGCCAGTCAACCAAGCGAGGCTTGGCTGGAATTAGAGATGAGCTGAGGCGAAACCCTCCCAAAGAAGTATCAGATAGATTCAATGTCTCCTACAATGGCCTGGAAGAAGGACAAAAGAATCTCTTCTCTCGTCTGGCCGTCTTCTCCGGGTCGATGGACGATCAGGCTATCAGAAGCATCTGCCTTGAGGATGACCAGCAAGGCCAATTGAACTGGGAAAGTGATCTTGAAGAACTGGTGCGCAGCTCATTTTTAGATAGAGCTGAGATCGCGGCCCTGGATAAGGATGGCAATGAGGTTATGCTCTACCGCTACCGCCTGCATCCGCTCATGCGCCAGTATGCTGCCGTGAAGGCTAGAAACGATCTCCTGGCCAAGCTTCGACCCCGAGCGGCAAAGTACTTTTTGGAATATGCCCAGCATTTTCAAAACAACTTCTTTATGATGGGATTGGAGAAAGAGAATATTCTCAATGGAATGGACTGGGCAGTCTCAGGTCAGAGATCTTCAACGGATGAAGAGAGAAATAGCTTCTCTCGAATGATCTTAGTTTTCAATGAAGTTCTAATGAATTATTTGGACACGAGAGGATACTGGAGCGAAATAAGAATTCGCGCAAAGCAAGTCATCGAAGCGGCAGAAATTCTAGAGGACAAGAAGACAATATCCGAAGGGATTCATAACCTCGGAATCATCTCTCAAATGATGGGGGATTACGATGAGGCCCGCAAGCTTTTCCAGCAGAGCCTGAAAATTTTTCAGGACCTGGGCGACAAGAGCGGTGTGTCAAGCTCGCTGCACAATTTAGGCGCGCTTGCCCAGGCTACCGGAGATTACGATGAGGCCGCCAGGCTCTACCAACAGAGCCTGGAAATTTTTCAGGACCAAGGCGACAAGAGTGGCGAGTCCAAGTCGTTGCACCAGATGGGCATGCTGGCCCAGGACACCGGCGATTACGATGAAGCCCGCAAGCTCTACCAGCAGAGCCTGGAAATTGCCCTGGACCTGGGCGACAAGAGCGGCGTATCCCTTTCGCTGCACAATTTGGGCGCGTTGGCCCAGGCTACAGGCGAGTACGACGAGGCCCGCAAGCTCTACCAGCAGAGCTTGGAAATTAAACAGGACCTCGGCGACAAAAGCGGCATCGCCCTCTCACGGGCGCAACTGGCATTGCTGGAAGAGAAAATGGGAAACGTGAAAGAGGCTTTGCAGCTCACTCTTCAGGCGGAGGCGGTTTTCCTGGAACTGGGGAGCCCCTACGCAAAACTTGCCGGAAAGGTCAGGCAAAGACTGGAGCAAAATCAATGAGACGGGAAGATAAATTATGCTCAAGATACAATGCTGCAATGAGAAATGCACTGCATCAGACCGGATATTTCAGTGGGATGAGCGCCTTCATCTGCAGGCGGACGGCAAGCTGGCCAAGAAAGGGGATGATGGAGCCGTATCCTTTGTTGAGCGATGCCCATCTTGTGGCACCAGGAACAAGTTCTATGTGACAAAGGTGCAAAAGAAAGACGTAACAAGGGAGATCTAGGGAGAACTTCAATCATGTCAGGCAACGCAGGCGCACCGGACGCCATCGGCGAGCCCGTCACCGAGCTGGACGAGTTCTGGCTGGAGACGGCCCGCACCGCAGTCCGGGAGTCCGTCGCCTCGCTGGAGGAGGCGGCCAAGCAGCTCATCGCAGCCGTGACCCTGGTGGAGGGCATCTACTTTGCCGCTATCTCTTTTGGCGACCTGCGCAAGGTCATGGCCGTGCAGGGCCCGGAAGCGTGGCTTCGCATCCTTCTCTTCGTCAGCCCCATCATCCTGTGGCTGGTCTGCCTCTTCTTTGCCGTGCGCGTCTTCACGCCGAAGAATTACGAGATGAACCTCAGCTCTCCAGAGCTCGCTGAGCAGCTCCACCGGGAGCTGGTAAGCTACAAGCACAGAAATCTAAAGCGGGCTTACTGGGCTCTCCTAGCCGGATTTGTGCCGCTGGTAATGG
Source organism: Methanothrix sp. (assembly GCA_026394565.1). Taxonomy (GTDB): domain Archaea; phylum Halobacteriota; class Methanosarcinia; order Methanotrichales; family Methanotrichaceae; genus Methanothrix. The sequence goes on along the minus strand of JAPKYA010000113.1, from coordinate 13,644 downwards.
CTGTGGTGTATTACCTCAAGCTGCTGGAAGGGCCGGGCTGAAGGCTTCGCTTTTGTGCCACTCGTTGTTTCTAGCAGGGTTCCGGATGGGAATTGGCCAGAATTTTTTGCACATAAAATTCCACCTGAGTCGTTGCAAAGTGGCTCGGGATCATCCTCTTTCAGGCTCCCGTGTGCGCGGGCAGGGGGGCGTCTGGCCGCTCGGGCCTGGAACGCAAGCGCTGAAATCAGCTCCGATCTGTTCTCAAAGCGACTCGACTGACGCAGCCGCCAGTGCTGCAACTTTTGCCAAGGCGTGGGGCACTTTTCGTCATAGTAGTAATAGTAGATTCCACGGTTGTGGGTCTAAATCTCACTTTCCAATTTACCTCAGGGCGGTCTCTCTTCTGCCTGGCAATCCAGGCCGAAGCGCTACGAAAGACCTGATTGGGCTGATCGAATTAATCGAATACCGAATCGAAGGGTCCCGCACGCGGGTGATCGCGCCTGCATGAGCCCGCTCCGGGCCTTGCCGGCATCGAGCGGGAGGGCGCGGGGCGGAAAGGCGGAGCCAAATTCGCCCGGTGCCCGACAAGCAGATATTCTCATAGCATCTATGAAAGCTGTGGATGAATCCATGACCAAAGAAAGCCAAAGTGAATCTCAAGCGGCGAAGTCTTCCCCAGGCAGAGCCAGATCTCTTGCAGAAATCAGGCAGATCCTGAGAGCCCACATGCCCGCGCTTGCAGAACGCTACAGGATCAACTCACTGGGTGTCTTTGGCTCTTACGTTCGCGGCGAAGCCAGAGATACAAGCGATATCGATCTTCTGGTTGAATTTTCTGAGGCGCCGGACAGCTTCAAGTTCATGGATCTTGAGGAGGATTTGACCGTCATTCTGGGCTTGAAGGTAGACCTGGTTACCAGGCCAGCACTGAAGGGAAATATTGGAAACAGAATACTCCACGAGGTAGTCCCGGCTTGAAAGCAGGAAGGGATCATCTGGGTATCCTTTACTACTATCAGATCGATATCGCTGTGATCGCGGGCATCGCCTCTGGCCAGAGAGCCGAAGAGCAGCACCTTTCGCACGCGGGGGTCATTCTTCAGCCGGTTCAGGATTCTCTCCAGTTCTGCATTCAGCTCAGCTACGGTCATGGGATTGCTCAGTCTAGAAGATTATCATTGGCACTATTGCCTTTTTTAGCTTGCCCTCTGCGGGCAGCTAACCCCGATGGTAGCATGCAGAGCTTGCCGAGCAGTTCTACCGGGAGATGGTGGGCTACAAGCACCGCACAATGTGGCCCAGGATCATTCTCTTTCAGGCTCCCCGCGCGCAGGCAGGCGGGCGCGTGGCCGCTCGGGCCGGGCCGACCATGTCAAGATGGGCCTCACCCTCGGTAACTTAATGATATAAAAAACTTGCCAAATGCGAGGCGAAAGTAATCAGCAAAAAAAGAAGAGCCGCCCAAATAGCCCCACTCGCTCCTATTTTTGCTTTTTTTTCTCCTGCTCTTGAAAGAGCTCATAACCTCTCCTGCTCCTGCATGCTCGCAGGACTTTTTCGGCCTTCTGCATTTCGAATCTGCGCTCGCGTTTCATCTTTCTGTCTCTAGCTTCGCTCATGATTTTCACTTCCTTCTTTTTAACTTTGCCTATTTAGTCATCGCTTTTTTGCTTTTGCCTTTGGGCTTCGGTTTTTGTCAGCCATATCATCATCTGCCGCGAACCCATGATTTCGATATCTAGGGCCGTCCGAGCCGCCCGGTATATGCCACTTTATGCCTTCTTTGCCAGTCTCCTCCTAGTATATCTATTTTCTCGCAAGTAGTTCTACTTCAAAGCCGTGGGGGACAAGACGGAAATGACCGTCACGGAATACGGTTGGACTGCGGGCCAAATGTTCGACTACTCTGCAGCCGGCTTGAACCAGCCACTTGATAAGATGGCTGCAAGCTTTACCAGATCTTAAAGGCACGTGAGGGCTATTAAAAGGATCGACTTCTCCCGGGCTTCGCGCCGGTTTTATCGCAGCCCCAGGAAGCTAACCCTCAAGATCTCTGAAAGTCATGCGCATTTCGTAGACCCCGTCCTCACTTGTCTTTTGCGTATCAAATCCCATATTTTTAAAGAGATTGAGCATGGGCTTATTCTCAACTAAGACTTCGGCAGTAAAACCCAGCAGTCCCCGCCGCCTGGCCAGGCGGGTGAGATAAAGGAGCAAATCGTGGCCCACGCCCATATTTTGATGCTCATCCTTTACCACCAGCGCAACCTCGGCGGTATGCATCTTCTTATTTATCTCATATTGTCCAATGGCGGCAATGGTTTCCCTGCTGTCACCCTCCACAATGGCCAGGATCATCATACTATCAGCATAGTCCACTACTCCGAACTCCTGCAGCCGCTCATGGGGCATGTCCATCCGAACGGACATGAACCTCTTGTACATGCTGTCATTGGAAAGGGCATAGAAAAAGTCCTTCATCAAGGGCTCATCTCCGATCTTCACCGGTCTGAGGAGAAGATGCAGCCCGCTCCTGGTTGTCCTGAATGTCTCTAAAGCCACCGGGTACACCCCATTCACCCCGGGTATGAACGCTTGATCTTTGTAGATTAGCAAAAGCTTCCTGGCCTCAACAATAAGCCACGGCCGGAACTTGGGATGGGCAATGGCAATAAGATCCATGGCGCGTTCCCTGATATTCTTGCCGTGCAGATATGCAATGCCGTACTCAGTCACTACATAGTGCACATCCCCTCTGGTAAAAGTCACACCCGTCCCCTCCTGAAGGGACGGCACTATCCTGGAAATGGTGTCGTTTACGGCGGTCGAGGGAAGGGCCAGGATGCTCTTGCCGCCCGGTGCAAGCGCAGCACCTCTCATGAAATCCGCCTGGCCGCCGATGCCGAAGTAGAATGTCCCGGCAAGCGATTCCGCAGTAGCCTGACCGGTTAAATCAATCTCCATGGCGCTGTTAATGGCAGTCATCAATTTATTCTTGGCAATATTCAATGGGTTGTTAACATAATCGATGGTTTTAAAGGAAACGGTTGGATTCTCATCCAGGAACTCGTAGGTCTCATTCTTTCCCATGCAATAGGATGCCACAGTCTTTCCCGTATCGATGGACTTCTTGCTGTTATCAACCACGCCTTTTTGCATCAAATCAATGATGCCGTCGCTTAAAAGCTCAGTATGTACTCCGAGATGTTTTTTTTCACCCAGGTATGCGACCGCTGCATTGGGTATGATGCCATATCCTACTTGCAAGGTGGATTCATCCTCGATGATTCGGGCAACGTATTTGCCTATCGCTTTGATGCTCTCCCCCGGATCTTCTACCTTATACTCCAGCAATGGTTCATTGTGAGGAATAATAAAATCCACATCTTTTATATTTATGAAGCCATCACCCTGCGTGCGAGGCATATGGGAGTTTATCTGGGCTACGATCAGCGAAGCCTTCTGGGTGGCAGCCTTTACGATATCTACGCTTATTCCCAGGCTCATGTATCCGTGCTTATCGGGAGGAGATGTCTGAATTAACGCTACGTCTATTGGTATAATCTCTCGTCGGAAGAGGCCGGGAACGGCGGAAAGAGAAATGGGCGTGTAGTCTGCTGCGCCTCTGTTGATGGCGTTTCTCGTGCCTTCGCTTATGAAGAATGAGTCGATGCGGAAGTTGTCGCGAAATTTTTCATCCATGTAGGGAGCAGCCCCTACTGTCCATACGTGTATGATCTCGATACCGAAAAAGGCTTTGGGATTGCTGCTAACAAAGTTCACCAGAGCCTGGACCAGGTATTGGGGTTCGCCGCAGCCCGTGCCTATGAATATCTTATCACCGGCATGTATATGGCTGAAGATCTCTTCGTCTGTGGCGAACTTCTCCGGCCAGGTCTCCTTTAAATCCTCTAACAGATTGCAGCTATTCATTGTCTCCCCCCGGCATCTACTTTGCGAATTGCAGGACTGTATTGGACTTCCATAAAATCAATCTAGGAAAGCCTCATCAGTAAGGATCAGATCAATCTTTGATATAAATGGTTTTGCATCGAAAAAGCCGGGTGTAGAGTCCTAAAAGCTTGGCATTTATATACCCATACACTTCGACATGATATGGGCAAAGGCAGACAAAACAAAGTTTTAAAAAGAATCGCGGGGTATATAAAGTCCAAACATTCGGGACTACACGCCCCTGCTTTTGACCCAAAAAGAATAATAACCCATAGAGCGACTCATTTCTCTTCAACCGGAGAATTTGATGATTCGCGTCATATCACTGGACATGGATGGCACCCTGGTCAAATCCAGGTTCGTGGACAAGGTCTGGATGGAAGGCATGCCCATGCTTTACGCCGAAAAGACCGGCCTGGATTTTCCCGTCGCCAAGGAGTACGTTATCGGAGAGTACAAGAAGATCGGCAGCGACCAGTTGGAATGGTACGACCTCATGTACTGGATCGAGAGATTCGGACTTAAGGTGGGCAAGGACGAGATCTTGCAGATGTACGAGGACGAGATCGAGACCTACCCCGAGGTGCAGGAGGTGCTGGACCTTCTCGCCGAAAGCTACGACCTGGTGGTGACATCCAACGCCGCCCGTGAGTTCATCGATATTGAGCTGGACGGCCTGTCGGACTACTTCCGCGAGACCTTCTCTGCCACCTCGGATTTCCGGGAGGTCAAGAAATCGCCTCTGATCTACGGCACGGTCTGCGCTCACATGGGCGCAAAGCCCTTCGAGGTTCTGCACATCGGCGATCACTACAATTACGATTACGAGTCGCCCCTGGAGGCGGGCCTGGACGCGCTCTTTCTGGACCGCAAGGGAGAGCGCTCTGGGCGCGAGGTAGTGGGCGACCTGAGGGAAGCCTTGGTGCTGATCGAAGGTTGCATTTAGTCAAGAGAAGGAATGCATGAAGAAAAAGACAAGGCTGATCCTGGCATTGGATGTCACAAACCGAGAGCGGGCCCATTCGCTGGCCTTGAAGCTTTGCGGCTATTTCGACGCCATCAAGATCGGCTATCCCCTTATTCTCTCCGCTGGCCTGGGAATCGTGACGGAGATCTCTGCCATTTCGCCTGTCATCGCGGACTTGAAAATCGCCGATATTCCCAACACCAACCGGCTCATCTGCCAGGCGGTGCTGGGCGCGGGTGCGGACGGCATCATCGCCCAAGCCTTCCCGGGAAAGGACTCTCTGCAAGCCTGCGCAAAGAGTGCCGCTGATCACGGAGCCGATCTCTTTGTAGTCACGGAGATGAGCCACCCCGGGGCGGAGCTGTTTATGGCCCCCCTGGCAGAGAGGATGGCCCGGCTGGCGGTGGAGGCGGGCGCAGCAGGTGTGGTGGCCCCGGCCACGCGCCCGGAGAGAATTAAGCTGATCCGCTCCATCATTGGAGAGAGGATCATCATCTCGCCCGGCGTCGGCGCCCAGGGAGGCTGTGCTGGCGCAGCTCTGCAGGCCGGCGCGGACTATTTAATCGTGGGCAGATCGGTTTACGAGGCAGAGGACCCGCTAGCATCTGCAAAGAAGCTTCTCGCCCTTCTCCCGCCGGCTTGATTGAAGCTACCGGTCCTGACAGTTTGCGGCCTACGGGCATCTTTTCCAAACTTTTCTATACTCAGAAATTGGTATACTGCTATGATAGTAGCAGACTTCGCCACCATTCCCATGGGTGAGGGAACCAGCGCCTCCCATTATGTGTTGGCCGTTCATGAGCTTTTGAGACAGTCCGGCATTAAATTCGCTGCCGGACCCATGTCTACGGCCATTGAAGCGAGCAGCTTTGAGCAGCTCTTTGAGGTGATCGAGAAGGCGAATAAAAAGCTGGCCGAGATGGGTGTGCAGAGAATAATAACCTCTGTTCACATTGATTATCGCCTGGATAAGGATGTATCTATCGAGTCCAAACTGAACACATCGAAATGAATACATCAGCAAGCCTGTGCGCCTGGAAGAGCTTGCCGGCGCTCTGGGAAAGTGTTCCTCAAGAGTGAACCAGATAGGCCAAAAGTTCAAATAGTATTACGATAAATCATTCTTAAAAAAATTAGTAAGAAATAAAGAATGACAAGAGATCCGGGTCTTCTTCAACCATCGAGGGGATGGATGCAGCTTTCCCGAATCCGGCTTAAATCAAGGGGGAGGATAAAACGTCAATGTTGATACCTATAGGCATAGTCATGTTGAGCGGTGCAGTAGGCGGAATTGTCAATGCGCTGGTGAGCGATAACGGCTTTGTCAGGCCCAGTGAGGAAACGGCGGGCGATGTCACCATAATCCGCCCCGGCTTTGCAGGCAACGCACTTCTGGGAGCCGTGGCCGCCTTCATCTCCTGGGGCCTTTACGGAGCCTTCAGCAGTGCGGCTGTCTGGGGTGCATCCTCCGGAATGGGAACTGAGGAAATAACCGTCTCCATCTCATCCATTGCCGGCGCCGTCATGGTGGGAATTGGAGGAGCCCGCTGGCTGACCAACGAGGTGGACAAGAAGCTGCTGCGAACGGCAGCGGCCACGGCTGCCGCCTCCAAGGCGTCCTTTGACGATTCCCAGAAGATTGCTGCGGCCACCCCGGCCCAGGCCTTCCACATCGCCAAGAAGATGTACCAAGAGTGAGAAACCAAAAGCTCGCAATGGGCCATTACGATCATGGAATGCATGCGGGCAATGCCGCCGATGTCTGGAAGCATTTCCTGCTGCTGGAGGCGGCAGATTGCCTCCTCGACCCCGACGGCAGCCTGGTTTATGCGGAGAGCCATGTGGGACACCCCCAATATGCCCTGAGAGGGCCCGGTGATTGGGAGGGCGGAATGGGTAAACTCTGGCCGGCCCTGCCTTCCCTCAGAAATTTTTGCTATTTTGGTATCCTGGCTGATTTGAATCTTTCCGGACCGGTTTTGGAACCCTTGCTTTATCCCGGATCTGCCCGTCTGATCTATGAACTGGCTAAGAGGAAGAGGGCAAATCTGCAGGCCGATCTTTGGGACAATGATCCGGGCGTAGCAAGCTCTTGGGAGGGCTTCATTCAAGCAGCAAAACCCAGTGGGTCGTTTCCGCCGGCCAAAATCGTCTTTCACCAGGGAGACGGCTTTCTGGGAGTGCTGTCCCGGCTACGCATATCTCCGCCAGGACTCCTTTTCATCGATCCTCCTTACATCGATCCCGAAGATGTCCGTCTCGCAGAGAAGCTCTTGCAAGGAGCGAAAGACAGGGGATGGATTGTGCTCTGGTGGTACATGATGGACATGAAGACTGCACCGGAAGGCCTGCGGACCTTCGAGCTGCAATTTGCCGAGGCTGGGCTTGAGTGCGGAAGATGGGAAGGAGCTGTCGTGGCTTTCGCCGGGGCAGAAAGCGAGCGGTTTGACAATCTCATTGGCCATTTGCGCCGGCAAATAGAAACATTCCTCAGAATCATTAAGCGTTAAGTTTATCCGCTTTCTTGAGGATTTATTCGCATAAGGGGATCTCCACTGCGCAAAGTCTATCGGCTCACTCTCTCATTGCTGCTCGTTTTGCTGATTTACAGCCTCGTCTTCATGGCGCTGATGAGCATTGAGGGCCAGCACCAGAATGTGAACCTTGCCACGGCCGTCTACTGGGTGGTGGTGACCATGACCACGCTGGGCTACGGTGACATCGTCTTCAAAAGCCCAATGGGATACTTTTTTACTATCACCGTCTCGCTCTCCGGAATTGCCATTCTCTGGGCAGTGGTGGTTCCATTGGGCATAACTCCCAGCCTGGAACGCATGATCCGGGCCGCTCCATCTTCCGCCCCGGAGAAGATGAACGGCCATATAATTATTTCCGGATACAATTCCCTGGTGGAGACCTTAGCTGAGAGATTTTCTCTGCTGAATGTGCCCTTTTTAGTCATCGAGAGATCGGAGAGCGCTGCCAGAAGCATCTACAAAAATTATCCCGTGCTCTGGGGAGATCCTTCTCAGGCAGAGGTGCTGCAAAGAGCAAGCATCGGCTCTGCCCGGCTCTTCATAGCCAATGAAAATGAAGAACTCAATGCCGAGGTAATTTTGACACTGCGGGAGATCTCGGATATCGAGGTCATTGCTCTGGTGGACGATCTGACCCGATCCAGGTTTCTGAGGTATGCGGGAGCCTCCCGCATCATCTCGCCTAAAACTCTGCTGGGAACCTTCATCGCCCAAATCACCTCTCTGCCTACGAGAAATGTATTTCCGGGATCCATCCAGCTCTTTGGCGATCTTCTCTTGGTGGAGCTGCCCATCTATCCGGGAGCGGAGCTGATCGGAGAGAAGCTGGAGGAAATAGGGATCAAGAACACGGGCGCCGGCATCGTGGGCATCTGGCAGAGGGGAGTCTTTCATCCCAGCCCCGGGCCCGAGGAGACAGTTCGCTCCAACTCGGTGCTGATGACGGTGGGAAATATCGAGCAGCTATCCGCCATCAGGGATCTCACTTTAGGCACTCGCAAGGAGGGGCCTCAAATAATCCTGGGATACGGGGATGTAGGAAAGCGCGTAGCCGCCGTGTTATCCGACTGCGGAATAAACCCAACGATCCTGGATCGGCGTTCCTTAAAAGAGATCGACTTCCCTCACATAACCGGCGATGCTACGACAGAGGCCGATCTCCTGCAAGCAGGAATCAAAGAGGCAGTGGGAGTTCTGATCATGCTCAATCTGGACTCGGATGCCATTTATGCCACCCTTCTCGCCAAGAACCTCAATCCCAATGCCTTTGTGGTGGTGAGAGCCAATCACCTCAAGTCCGCCGAGAAGATCTACCGGGCCGGGGCGGACTATGTAGCATCAGTGCCAATTGTTGCCAGCCACATGCTGGCCAGGATCATTCAGGGAGAAGAGGAGAAGCTGGATCTGCTTTATGAGGATCTGGAGCTGAAGACATTCCATGCAGGCATGAGATCCCGCTTAGCTGGCAGGACACTGGAGGAGCTGGATCTGCCGCAGAGGTTCGGCTGCCGGGCAGTAGCCCTGGAGCGGATGGGCCAGGCCATAGCAGTGCCGGACATAAAGACTGTAGTAGAAGGAGGGGATATTTTAGCACTGATGGGCAGCCCGAAGGGCATTGAGGCCTTCAGCCGGAAATATGATCAAAGGAGAGACTGGAAGCAGAGGTTGAACATCCTGCCGCAGTTTCGATAATGCGATATGCGAATCTTGTCTCAAAAATTTTTGGCAAAGGATGAGCATAGAATAGATCAGTGCCGCTATGGGCATTCTTCATTTCTTTATTGGCCAGTATGTTTGGGGATCCCCCTAGAGGTATTCAAATGCAAGAAGATATAATGAAAGAAAAGACAACTGTTTCCTGGAAGGATATAGTGAAGAGATGGCCCGGCAAGTTCCGGGATCAGGAGCGCTTCATTTTTCAGACGATTCGCCCGGGCGATAGGATATTCGTGGGCACGGGCTGTGGCGAGCCTCAGTATCTGGTCAGCGCTCTGCTCAATTTCGTTCAGAACCAGCCTAAGGCCTTCCTGGATGCCGAGCTGATCAACATAGTCACCCTGGGCGTGGCACCCTACACGGACGAGAAGTTCAAAGACAACTTCCGGCTCAACTCCTTCTTCATCGGAGATAACACCCGAAAGGCCGTAAACCAGGCAGGCGCCGACTACACCCCCATATTTCTCTCCCAACTACCCGCCCTGATCCGATCGGAGAGGATACCTCTTGATGTGGCCCTCATCCAGACCACGCCTCCCGACAGGGACGGCGACATGAATCTCGGCATCAGCGTGGACATCGTGCGGGCGGCGGTGGAGAAGGCGTCAATTGTTATCGCCCAGCCCAACTCCTACATGCCTGCTGTGCAAGGGGACGGCTGGATCGGCATGGACGATGTGGATTATATCATTGCCAAAGATGAGCCCCTGCTGGAGTACATCGAGGATACGCCTGGGGATATTGCTCAGAAGATAGGAAAGTACGTGGCGCGCATCGTGGAAGACGGCTCTACCATCCAGGTGGGATACGGCAGCATTCCCAATGCAGTAGTCTCCAGCCTGCAAGGAAAAAAGCACCTGGGAGTGCACACGGAACTGCTTAACGACGGCATTGCTGCTCTGATGGAAGACGGAATAGTAGACAACAGCCAAAAGAGCCTCAATCCAGGCAAGAGCATTGCCACCTTCTGCATGGGCCGCCGCCATACTTTCGATTTCCTGAGAGAGAAGAGTTCGATAGAGTTTCGCACTATCGACTACACCAATAACCCACTCATCATTGCTCAGAACAGGAAGATGACGGCCATCAACAGCGCTCTGGAGGTCGATCTCACCGGCCAGTCCACGGCTGAATCGCTGGGGCACAGCTTTTACAGCGGCATCGGCGGCCAGGCGGACTTTATGCGCGGCGCGGCCCTTGCCCCGGGCGGAAAGACTATTCTCGCCCTGCCCTCCACAGCCACAGCGCAAAGCATGGGGCCGGATGCATCTTCAAGAGGACAAAGAGGACAGCTCGTCTCCAGGATTGTGCCCTTCCTCAAGGAGGGAGCGGGAGTCACCTTAACCCGGGGCGATATTCACTACGTCGTCACTGAATACGGCATTGCCTACCTGCACGGCAAGAGCATTCGAGAGAGGGCTATGGACCTCATCTCCATTGCACACCCAGGCTTTCGGCTCTGGCTGATAGAAGAGGCCAAAAGGCTCTATCTCATCTATCCCGATCAGGCTTTCATTCCCGGCATAAAAGGAGAGTACCCAGAGGAGCTAGAGGCGCAGAAGACCACTTGCAAGGGTTTGCGGCTGCTCTTGCGGCCGGTGAAGATCAGTGATGAGCCTATGCTCAAGGATTTCTTTTATTCGCTATCTGATGAAAGCCTGTATCAGAGGTTCATCTCCGCCAGGAGAGACATCCCCCATGAGATGCTGCAAAAGTATGTGGCGGTGGACTACTTCCAGAAGATGGTGCTGGTAGCCGTAAGGGAAGAGGACGAAAGGGAGTTGATCTGCGGGCTGGGCCAGTACGGCCTGAACAGCGACATGTACACGGCTGACGTGGCTCTTGTGGTGAGGGACGACTGCCGGGAAAAAGGCGTGGCAGGAGAGCTGCTCAGCTATCTGACATATCTTGCCAAAAGGCAGGGGCTTTTGGGCTTCACGGCTGAGGTTCTGGCCGGAAACGAGCCCGTTTTCCGGCTCTTCAAAAAAATGGGATTTGATGTGAGCAAGAGAAATGAGTCGGGCATCTACGAGATGTTGGCTATGTTCAGATGATGTTTATAGTAATAAATACCGCAATCATCCTCGCAAAACCTTCACCCATAAATCTCCCTAATCAGCCCCAATGCCGATTCCTGCACCCGGTCCACGGTTTTTGCCGGAACGTAGGATCTGGGCGTCTGGGAGCGGGCCAGGCATATGAATTGCGGTCTGGCAACGCCCTCCAGCACCCTCTTGATTCCTGCCAGCCTCTTTTTCATGACCTCATCCGGTGGACCACGGTCGCCGTTTCCATAGAGGCCGTCCAGATCAAATCCTACGACTGTGGGAAGAAGGCAATCTTGCAGATCCCTCTGAAAATCATTCAGGGTTATCCTCTTGGGTACAGGAGAGCTCTTGGCGCTGCCTCCATTGAGCCGGGTTGAGTTCTCATCCCATACAATCCATTTGCCTTTTCTTTCATTAGGGTAAGCGCTTTTCTCGGCAGTCTTTGGCGCGTCGATCGTCTCCGATCCTGATACTCTTCCATAGGCATCTATTTGATTTTCCAGAGGACTGAAATGGTACAGAGCGCCTACCGCCCCGTAGTGAAATGCGGGGCAGGTGAAGTTGCCTTCGTTGACCTTTTCCCGGCAATAGTCCCGCAGGTAGGGCATAAATCTGGCCAGAAACTCGAATTTTTCCCTTCCTTCCCGAGCGGGCAAAGTCGGGCAGCAGTGAAACATGTCGTGATGGGCATCTATGCGCACCACTACCAGGCTGCACTTATGGCGCAAGAATTCTTTGAACCAATAGGGGACGATCTCGTTATGGGGATCGATTATGATGGTCTTTATTCCACTGATGCACTGTTCGACGGGCGAAAACCGACTGGAGCCTGGGGACACGGAAACACACCCTGATACGGAGATGAGGCCATTTCAGCTCTCATTTCTAAAGCTTTGCTTTGCTAACTTAATAAATTTATCGCATGTCACTCTGCACATGTCCATCCGACAATGATATGATGCTGAAGATCCGAGCTGTGCAAGAGGAGATACAAATGAAATTTCGGAGCAATCTAATTCTTGCAATGCTCTCTGCCTCGATAATCATCTGGCTGGGGGCGGCCCAATGCAGTGTGGTCATCAATGAGGTGGAGGCAAATCCGGCGGGAGATGAAAATGCCTTCAAGACCTCCATAACGGCATGGTTTGAGCTTTATAATGATAATGACAAAGATGTGGATATCAGCGGATGGAGCATAATTAACTCAGAGGGAAGATCGATGACCCTTCCCCAGGGCGCGATCATCAAAGGCCTGGACTATTACGTAATGGATGTGAGGCCCAAATGGCTGGCTCAAACCGGCGAGGTTCTGGTGCTGAAGAATGCCGCTGGAGAGGAGATGGACAGGACGGTGGTTCTCAGCGACGAAGAGGATAACGAAATCGCCTGGACCCGGGATCCGGACGGAAGGGACACCAACAGCACGGACGACTGGAAGTTCCTGGCCTGCAGCCGCGGATTTTGATGGGATATGAGATCTCGCTGCAATTGGCCTGGGATGAGCTGGACAGGCTCGCTTTACAGGATTGCACCGTCTCTCTCCTGGGAGATAATTACCGGGTGAGGGCGGGCGAAAGAGCGGTGCTTTTGCAGCCCTGGGGCGCTCCGGCTGGGCAGATGGAAGCGGTGCTCATCCTGCACTACCTGATCGGCCTTTTACAGCACGGCTTCCACACTTCGGGCGAGTGGATCTCCTTTAAAGAGACGGAGGGCGGCAAGCTCTTCTGGCCCGCGTTCCACGAAAGCACCATAAAACCGCTTGTGCAGAGATTTCAGAGGGACCCGGAGGGCCTGATCAAGAATCTGCTGGAGCGCCTGGGAGGCCGGAGGGAGGAGGGCGGGGATGTGACGGCGGAGCTGGCCGCTTTTCCTGAGGTCTTCGTCCGAATGGTCTTCTGGAAAGGGGACGAGGAGCTGCCGCCCGAGGCGACCCTGCTCTTTGACAGAGGGCTGACGGAGATCTACAGCACTGAGGATGTGGCGGTGCTGCTGATGGCGGTGGTGCAGAAGGCCATAGGATGAAAGCAATATGACAAGCGTAGATATTTATTCGAATCAAGCCGTATCATAAAACATGCGACAGGTCATAATTTACCCCGGAGAAGACGGCTACTTTGTGGCTGAAGTGCCCAGCCTTCCCGGCTGCATCAGCCAGGGAAAGAGCAAGGAGGAGGCGCTAATCAACATCCGGGAAGCTATCCGGGTCTACATTGCAGCTTTGCAGGATGATAACATTTCCGTTCCTGAAGAGCACTTTGACGTTCTTGTGGCGGTGGTATAAGCAAGCTTCCGGTGATAATTGCTGTGTTGCTTAAATTAACTTAATCTATTTATAGTTGTCATATTATTACATTAGACTTTTCTTCAGATTTATATTCCTAAAAGTATATCATAAAAAATGAATATTCTCCTTAGCTCGCCAATCATCCCATCAACA
>JAPKYA010000014.1 GCA_026394565.1 Methanothrix sp. | reverse complement strand
CCAGGCTGGGAAACCTATATCTGCCTGTTTCATCATAAGCAGAGACGGTGTTCTAGATTGTCATCGCCTATCCTTGTAACCTGCGGCCTGCCCTATGCCAACGGGCCCTGTCATTTAGGCCACTTAAGAACCTATGTACCTGCGGACATCTTCGTTCGAGGATTGAAAAAGATGGGCAAAGATGTGCTCTTCGTCTCCGGCTCGGACGCCCATGGAACTCCAATCGTTGTCAATGCCGAAGGCCAGGGAATGACGCCCAAAGCGCTTGTGGCCAAATATCACCAGCACTTTGACGAGGTTTTCAAAGGCATGGGCATCGACTTCGACTTCTTCGGAGACACCGACGATCCTGCCTGTCACAATCGCACACAAGAGCTGGTCAAAGCCCTCATGGACGGCGGCCACGTCTATCCCAGGGAGATTGAGCTGGCCTACTGCCCCAAATGCGAGCGCTTTTTGCCGGACAGGTATGTGGAGGGGGAATGTCCCTATTGCGGAAAGCCCGCTCGCGGCGACGAGTGCGACATGGGCTGCGGCCGCCATCTGGAGCCCGGGGAGATCAAAAACGCAGTCTGCAAGGTCTGCGGCGGAAAGGCCGAGTATCGCAGGCAGATCCATTATTTCTTTAAGCTTTCCGAGTTCAAGGATTTTCTGCTCCAGTATCTTGAGACTTTAGGAGGGACGACTTCTGCCCGCAATTACGCCATGGAATGGGTGCGCCAGGAGCTGAAGGACTGGTGCATAACCCGCAATATGGCCTGGGGCGTCAAGTTTCCCGGACACGACGATCTGGTGGTCTATGTCTGGGTGGATGCGCCCATCGGCTACATCGCCTTCACTGAGGAGTGGTGTGCCAAGAAGGGCCGGGACTGGAAGAGTTATTGGATGGACGGGGCAAAGATCATACACTTCATCGGCGGGGACATCGTCTACCACCACTGCATCTTCTGGCCGGCCATGCTCAAAGGAGCCGGGTACACCTTGCCTTCTGCCGTAGTGGCCAGCGGCATGCTCAAGATCGATGACAAAAAGTTCTCCAAATCGCGGGGCAATGTCATCTGGGTCAAAGACGATTACCTGGAAAAGGGCCTTCATCCCGATCTGCTGCGCTACTATCTGGCCAGCTACACCGCTCACAACAAGGAGGTCAACTTCGCCTGGAAGATCTTTGCCGATAAAGCAAACACCGAGTTGGTGGGAGCTTTTGGAAACTTCCTCAACCGCGCCCTGACCTTCACAGTGAAGAACTTCGAGGGCAGAGTCCCCCAGGGCGAGATCGACCCGGAGGTCATGGCCAGGATAAAGCAGACCTTAAATGAAGTCGTATCCGGCCTGGAGGAGTACGAGTTCAAGAAGGCCGCAGACAGCGTTATGACTTTGGCGGACTATGGCAATATCTACTTCCAGAGTCATGCTCCCTGGAAGCTGGTCAAGAGCGACAAAGCCGCGGCCGGTGCGGTGCTGAGAAGCTGTCTGCAGATTGCCAAGGCGCTGGTCATCCTCATGGAGCCGGTCATGCCCACAAAGATGGAGGCCGCGGGGAAGCAGTTGGGACTGGAGGGCAAGATCAGCGAGAAGCTCTTCCTGGATGCTCTGGAGCCCCTGCCGGAAGGCCGGCTTCTGGGAAGACCGGAGATTCTCTTTTCGCGCATGGAAGAGGCCACCGTTACGGAATTGGATAGGATTTTCAAAGAAAGAATAGAGCAAGCTGAGGCAAAAGAAAAAGGAAAGATTGTGGTGAAGAAGGGACAGATCTCCTTTGAGGAGTTCAGGTCCCTGGACCTATGCATTGGTGAGATAAAAGAGGCGGGGAGCATCAAGGGCTCGGACAAGCTCCTCAAGCTCATGGTGGACATCGGCGGTGAGACTCGCCAGGTAGTGGCAGGAATTGCCCAGAGCTACACGCCTGAGGATCTTGTGGGCACGCAGGTCGTAGTCCTGACTAATCTGCTGCCTGCCAAGCTCTTCGGCATCGAGTCGCAAGCCATGCTCCTGGCAGCAGACACAGCCGGCAAGGCAGTGCTGCTTCGGCCTCGTGAATCAGTGGAAACGGGAACTAAGGTAAAATAGGAGGTTTTTATTCTGCTTCAGATTGAGAATCTGTCCAAGACATATAGGTTGAAGGACAGAGATGTTGTGGCTCTTGAAAATGTCAGCTTCACCACCAGGCCGGGTGAGATTTTAGGAATTGTGGGAAAGAGCGGGGGAGGAAAGAGCACCCTGATGAAGATCCTGCGAGGGATGGAGAGCTTTGATTCCGGTAAGATCATCCTGGACGGCATCACCATCACACCTGATTCCAGCGACGCGGTGAGAAGAGCGCAGATGGCCGTCACAGCCATACATCTGCAAAGAGATTTCGCTCTCTGGACGGAGACTGCCCTTAAAAACGTGGTGCGAAGGATTCACTCCCGGAAAACCGGCTTTGAGGTTCTGCCAATCCCCGAGGACGGGGACTACGATGAGATGTACCAGGAGGCCATGTACTACCTGCGTCTGGTGGGCCTGGGAGACAAAGCACAGCATCTGGCCACCATCCTCAGCGGCGGCGAGAAGCAGAGGCTGCTTATTGCCAGGCAACTGGCCAAGAAGCCCAAAATATTGCTGCTGGATGAGCCGGCCACCATGGCCTGTCCCGCCACCAAGCAAGAGGTGCTGGATGCCATCAAGAACGTGAACAAGGAGCTGGATCTGACCATAATAGTAGTATCACATCTGCCCGAGATTCATGAGTATCTGGCACATAGGCTGATTTGGATTGATAAGGGAGAGATCGTCGCCGATGGAAAGCCGAGGCAGGTCCTGGACCAGTTTATGAAGGGGATCGGAAAAATGGAGCCTCTGGCATCCTGGCCCGATGCAAAGCCTCTTATTAAAGTTAGAGGTTTATCGAAGAGGGGCTGCCAGATTTGCACCGGAGAGGTCCTCAATGTCCTTAGAATGGAGAACCTCAACTTCGATATAAACGAGAGCGAGATCACATCATTCATCGGCAACAGCGGTGGGGGTAAGACCACTCTTCTCAAAATCATGCAGGGCGTTCGATTGCCGGACGAGGGAGTCGTGTATTATCGGTACGGCGATAAATGGGTGGACATGATGAACTACTCGCCCGATAGGATGAATGTGCGAAGGACTTTAGGCATCATGTATCAGGAGTTCGCTCTTTATGCTGGTGAAACCATTCTCGATCAGATTGCCTATAAAATGGGCATCAAGGGCAATGATGTGATTGACCATGCCAGGGCTGTGGCCGAGGAGCTGGGCATAAGCGATAAGGTGCTTGATGTCATTTATGCCATGACGGATATGTCGGAAGAGGATGCCAAAGCTGCTCTCGAGGCACTGGGGCTGACCAGAGACATATTCAAAGATCTATTCCCGCGATTCCCGACGACGGAGGCCCGCAAGTATGCTGAGCCTATCTTTGATCTGATGTCACTTGATCAGGAAGCTATGTGGAAGCTGCCCGAGCAATTGAGCGGCGGAGAGCTGGTGAGAGCATCTCTGGCCATTCTCCTGGCAGCCCGGCCCAAGATCCTGATTCTGGACGAGCCCTTCGGTGATATCGACCCCATCACCATGCGTGAGGTCTCCAACGCCATTAAGAAGATCAATGCTGAGCTCGGAACCACCATAATTCTGGTCAGCCACCATGTAGATTTCGTCAAGGAGATCTCCCACCGGGCCATGCTCATTGAGAACGGAGCCATTGCGGCGGACGGAGACCCGGCAACGGTCTGTAACGCCTTCCTGGCCTCCTGCCATGCTCCCTATCTGAAATACCTGGAAGAGCGCTATGCAATTCATGGATGATAGGGGATGGACGAGCAAATAGAGGAAATTTACCGGCAGGTGGCAGATCAGATAGCTCCGGAGGATTTCCAGGCCAGGGTAGAAGAGAAGGTGGCCCTCATGGCGGGGCTATGCGATGGCAGGACTGCGGCATTGCTTGTGGCCCGGGACCTGGGTGCTTCCGAGGTGCTGACCAAGATTGGCAGCATCCGCCCAGAGACGGGAAATGTCACTTTCACGGGCCGGGTGCTCAGTGTCTCCGAGATTCGCGAGTTTCCCCGCTCCGACGGGTCTATGGGAAGGGTCGCCAACCTAACGCTTGCCGACGAGACGGGATCTGTGCGCGTGGCTCTCTGGGATGAGACGGTAGAGCTGGTCCGCTCCGGAGATCTGAAGGTCGACCAGTGTCTCAAGGTAAGAGGTCTGGCCAAAGAGGGCTACGCGGGAACTGAGGTTACCTTAGGCAGAAGCGGGGGCATCGAAGAGGTGGATTTAGACATATCGCCCAGGACAAAGCCCTATAAAATTGCGGAGATCAAGAGCGACATGGGAGAGGTCTCCCTACTGGGTATGGTGGTTGATCCGGGCGAGATCAGGGAGTTCCTGCGTAAAGACGGGGGCAAAGGCCAGGTCCGCACTGTGCTTTTAGGAGACGAGACAGGCAAGATCAGGCTTACTCTCTGGAATGAGCAAGCGGCAATGCTGCTCTCGAAGGGCGAGACGCTGGAGGTCGTGAACGGCTCATGCCGGGAGAGGTACGGATCGCTGGAAATTCAAACCAGCAGCTACAGCACCGTGCGAAAGAGCGACAAAAAGGTGCAGTTCTCAGAGAAGATGACGCCCATAGCTGAGCTCAAGCCGGGCATGGTTTGCAGCATCTCTGGCTTTGTGACGGGTTTGGGAGAGGTGCGGGAGTTTCAAAGGGATGACGGAAAAGCCGGACGGGTGGCCAATATCTACATCTCCGATGAGACGGGACGCATCAAAGTGGCTCTTTGGGCAGAGCATGTAGATCTCTTGCGAGCCATGGATCTGGGCTACAAAGCAGAGCTGATTGATGCCCTGGCCAAGAGCGGCTGGAACGAGGAGCTGGAGCTGTCCTGCGGATGGCGCACCAGGATTACTTTCGCCCCGCCTGGATAACGTTGTTAAAGAGGATAATTCTAAGGAACTGGAACGATGCCGACAAAATTACTGGAAGATCTGCCGGGTGTGGGTCCGGCAACTGCGGAAAAGCTGCGCGAGGCGGGCTTCAACTCCGTAGAAGCTATAGCTGTTGCCTCTCCAGGCGAGCTGGTGGCCGCGGCAGAAGTGGGCGAAGCCACGGCTGCCAAGATCATTGCCGGGGCTCGGGAAGCGGCCGATGTGGGCGGCTTTGAGACGGGAGACCGAATCTTAGAGCGCAGGCGCCTGGTGGGCAAGATCACCACCGGCAGCAAGAACTTCAATGAGCTTTTGGGCGGGGGGATGGAGACACAGTCCATAGTGGAGCTCTACGGCGAATTCGGCTCGGGCAAGACGCAGGTGGCCCACCAGATGGCTATAAACGTACAACTGCCCAAGGAAATGGGCGGCTTGAACGGTTCTGTTATCATTATCGATACGGAGAACACCTTCCGCCCGGAGCGCATCGCTCAGATGGTGAAGGGCCTGCCCCCCGCGCCGGACGGCCTGGATCGCGACCCGGCTGATTTCTTAAAAAACATCAGCGTGGCCAGAGCCTTCAACTCCAATCACCAGATCCTCCTGGCGGAGAGCGCCATGGACCTGGCTGAGAAGGCCAAGGACTCGGAATATCCAGTGCGCCTGATCATCGTGGATTCGGTGACGGCGCACTTTCGTGCCGAGTATGTGGGGCGCGGCACTCTTGCCAACAGGCAGCAAAAGCTGAACAAGCATCTGCACGACCTGATGCGCTTTGGCGATCTCAACAATGCCCTGATTCTGGTGACCAATCAGGTCATGAGCAAGCCGGACACCTTCTTCGGCGATCCGACCAAGCCTGTGGGCGGGCATGTGCTGGGGCATACGTCCACTTTCAGATTGTACCTTCGAAAGTCCAAGGGCGAAAAACGCATTGCCAGACTGGTGGATTCACCGAACTTGCCGGACGGCGAAGCGGTCTTCACCGTGACTACGGATGGGGTGAAGGATTAAAGGGTGAATGGTGATAAGGGCATCTCAGAAGGGATTATAGTCTTGGTCGATACCAGATGTCCCCTCACCAATTACCACATAGTTACATCAGATATATATTTCTTTTGTCATGTCCAAAGTCGCAGCACAAAAGGGCCCAATGGCTGGCATGAAGAGAAGGGCACAGAAATCTGCATGCATGAGTCGAGGGGGATCCGGGTAAGGGGGAGAATAAAACGGTATCTCATTTCGTCCCGGCGAATCGTTTGATGGTCTCCCTTTTGCGCTGCCACCTGCGGGCCTCTCTTGCTTTGTCCTCTTCCAATATGGCCATGCGCCCTGATTTATTCACCAAATCATTCTTTTTCTTCTCGGTTTGATCTATGCTCGGTTGATCGATGCTCGGTTGATCCATGCTCATTTCACCTGAAAACAGAAAATACTTAAGCTTTAAATGGGGATGAATCTATTTAAAGTCTATGTTGGGTTACACGGATTATCTCCATGCTTTACAGGCATCCTCGCACCCAAAGCTTTAATCTCACCTCCTCCTTTCCCACTCAACATGAACTTCGGTCGGCTCTTCAAGTCCAAACCCACACCCCGCATTGCCAGCAGCCCGCCCTTCAACTACCTGGATCTTCGCACCAAACCATTTTACATCGTGGCCTCGGTCGAGGTGGGCAACACCACCACCAAATGCGTTCTTACCGCCACGGACCTGAACACAGGCAAGACCTACATCGTCAATAAGACCGTGAAGATGACCAGGGACGTGCGCCGGCCCAAAGCCGGGGAGGAGGTCTTTGCCCATACCATCAACGGCACCCCTCTTACCAGAGAGTCTATTTCCGAACTGGTGAAAAACACCCTCATTGAGAGCCACGATAGGGCACGCCTGGACATCAAGACCGATCTGCACTTCGTGGTGCGCTCTACAGGCGTGGTGGCCGAGCTGGACTCGCCCGATCAGGTGGGCGTCTTCATTCAGGCCCTGGCCAAGGGCTGCCTCGATGCCGGCGTTCCGCCTCGGCTCATGACCCCGGCCATGAGCATCCACAACATGCAAGAAAAGTTCAAGCGCTACACCATGATTGAGAAGGTGATCTTCATGGGCGCTGTGGCTTCCTGCTTTCCCCCGCAGGGCTCGACAGGCGTGGAGGTAGTGGCCAACGAGATGGAGGGAGAGCTGGCCACGGCCGGCATAAAGGAGGGCAGCCGCTGGACGGATGTGGACTTCAGGAATCCCTGCCTCTCCATGGACTTCGGCACCACACTGGACGGAAGGGTGACGAGCGGTGATCTTCCCTATGCCTACACCATAGGCAATCTTCTCGGCCTGGCCGGGGCCATTCCCGATGCCGTTGTCCAGGGAACGGGACTGGTGGACAAGATGACAGGAGCCACACTGGACATCTTTGACGGCAAGACCAAGCCGGACTACGGCAAAGAGGCGCAGCAGTACGCGGACCAGATCGACGAGCTGGTAGTAATAGAGAAGGTTCCGTCAAGCCGCAGCAAATACGGTCTCGTGCCCGTGTGCCCGCAGGCTGCGGCCCAGAATAACGTCGTTCTCATCGGCTGCGATGTGGGTGTGAACGGAAGCGACCTCTTAAAACTCTCCCAGATTGGAGATGATCTTTACAAATCCAGGAACTTGAAGATCCTTTTCGGCACCCTGGACATGGCCATGGCCCGAGTGGCCGGTCGGCTTGTTCAGGTAGGAGTCGAGGAGGGAGTCGTCACCAGGAATACGGCTCTGGGAGTGACCGGGCGGGCTGGAATCAGCGGCGGCAAGCCCGCCCTTATTTTGGAGGAGATAGAGAGGCTGTGTCTCTACGAGCAAGTGGAGAAGAATGTGGTCTTCGTTGACGACGGCCTGGCGCGGGGAGCGGCTGTCATGGCCCGCTGCATGAACTCCATGGGCACGCCTAAAAACCCGCTGGGAGGCCTGCGGGGCGGCAGGTGCATCCTCAAGGAGAGAATGGACTATGAGTCATCTAAGGGCGCGGCCCCTGTGCCCCAGCAGGCGCGACCGGACAAGGACACACAGGCTTATTTCGTTGGAGGCCACAAGAGAGCATAAAGATGCAAAAGAGAAGCGGCCCTCTGCCCGCAGAGGGAAAGGAGACAATCATATCTGTTCAGGCAATTGTTCGGCGAGAGGAGATGCTCTGGACTGCTCATGAGCCCGCGCAAGCGAAGGCCTTTCCGCCTTGCATCAAGGGCATAATCGCCAGGGATGCCGGCGAGAGTGGCAAGCACAGGACCGCCGCTATCCTGGCCGCATTCCTGGGACAGGCAGGCCTGCATCGGCAGGTGGCATTGCAGCTCTGGTCGGATGTGGCTGCTGTGGAAGAGCGGATCTTTGAGGAGTGGTTTTTGAAGATGCACTGTCCCAAATGTAGAGCAATGCAGCGGCAGAGCAAAGGCTACCCCGATCTTGGAATAGCCGACCTGGGGCTATGTCGGCCGGATGAGGCGTGCCAAAAGTTCGGGAGTCCGGTGGAGTATGCTTGCCGCATACTGTCGGAAGAGGATCGAGAAAAGGGCACTTTGTTGCATATCAAGACCCAGTATCTGGTCAGGGTCTTTGATTGGTCGACGGGCCGAGAGGGTGAGATTGAGCTGTCCGAAAAGGAAAAGGATGAGCTAGAAGCACTGCTGGCGGAAAAGGCCAGGCAGAGGGAAAAAATCCTCGTATATGCAAGAGTTCGGGTCAGGGGAAAGCTGAAACCCAGATTCTTCCTGCGGGATCAGGAAGGGCCGCGCCGGCAGATGCTCTCGGATATTCTTTGACGGACCTTATGTGTTATGCAAGCTCATTGGATTTTATAATTTTTCGGATATTCTCCGGTCGGGCCCTGAACGTAATGTCCATGCTGCCAATAAATTTATCTTTAGGCCCGGCTATCACTTCGCTATTGAAAGAGTGGAGGTTAATTGATGTTCAAAAAAATTAGGATAATTCTGAGCCTATTGTTCATGGCAGCAGTGCTGTGCATGGGCTCTAGCTTCGCCCAGGATAGCGGGGCAGCAAAAATCGGCGTAATAGATGCGGCGAACGAGCTGGGCTTGAAAAATTTC
The DNA here is from genome assembly GCA_026394565.1 of Methanothrix sp. Lineage (GTDB taxonomy): Archaea > Halobacteriota > Methanosarcinia > Methanotrichales > Methanotrichaceae > Methanothrix. Next base: position 5,867 of record JAPKYA010000014.1, on the reverse strand, counting down.
TCTGCGGCGTTGGAAGGCGCAGGCTTAGCGGATACTCTGAACAACCAGGGAGTTCTAATATTTTCCTCAGGATCCTTCGTGATCTTCGCGCCCAGCGATGAGGCCTTTGCAGCAGTTAGTGATGCGGACATGAACGCCATCAAGGAGAATGCTACCGAACTGAAGAGGATACTCAGCTATCACATTGTCTGGAATGGCGGCAGCTTTGAAAACATCTCCGAGCTCTCCTCGGCAAAAACAATGCAAGGGGAGAATTTGAGCCTCGATAACACCGCAGGCTTGAAGGTGAATGGAGCTAATGTCACGGCATCCAAGAGCTACGACAACGGCATCATCTACGTGATAGACAAAGTGCTTCTGCCTAAGACCGGTTTCCGCCTGGGTGTGGCCGAGGCGGCCAATGATCTGGGTGCCAAGAAGTTCGCATCCGCAATCATGTCTGCGGGACTGGTGGAGACGCTCAACGGCCAGGGCCTGATGGGAATTGAAAGTTTGGCAGGCGGGCCTTTTACGGTATTCGCCCCAAGCGACGTTGCGTTTGACAATGCTAAAGCAACCCTTGATGCCATCAGCAAGAAAGATGCAGGCATGATGAACCTTCTGTCCTATCATATTGTGGATGCCAAGGACCTGCTCAATATGACCGACACCAATTCCGCCAAGACCATGCTGGGAGACTCCCTGGCAGTCGATGCAAACATGAAACTGGTGGGCGGTGCCAATGTCCTGAAGTCCGAGAGGTACGATAACGGCATTATCTATGTCATAGACCAGGTGCTAGTGCCCATAAGGCTCGCCATGTGAAGCAAGAGATAAGATTACGTCTTTTTCGGGGATTGAGATCGAGGAATTAATTTTCTCGATCCAATATTTATTGATTTTAATTTTATTTTTTAATAGGACACATTCTCGATCTCCAGCCGGCCATGCCTCCTAAAATGACGGCCAGTCTCTTCCAGCCCCGCGCCTTCAGAAAGCTTGCCGCCACCATGGACCGCATGCCGCTGCCGCAGAAGATGTGTACTTCCCTGTCTTTGGGCACCTCATCCATTCTCTCGGCAAGGGCAGTGATGTGAATATGCTGCATGCCTTCGATTTTGCCGTCTTTTTCCCGCTCGCTCTCGGATCTGACATCTAATATCCAGATCGTTTCACCCTCATCCAGCATGCGGCAAAGATCTTGTACCGTAAGGGTTCTGATGGCAGCCGACTCCAGTCCGGACATATGCCAGCTCAGCATGCCTCCCGCCATAAATCCGGCGATGTCATCGTAGCCCAGGCGCAGGAGAATGGCAGCCATGTTCTCAACAGAATTGCCCTCGCCTACGAGAAGAATGGGCCGGTCATAGCTGAGAAACCAGCCGGCAAAGCTGGCCAGACCATCCAGCCAGATGGATTGGGAGCCGGGTACGTGAGCGGCTGCAAAGGCTACCTCCTGGCGCGTGTCCAGGATCTGGGCCTTCTCGGAGAGGGCAGAAAAGCTCTTGGCATCCAGGGGCTGGGGAGAAGGCAGGGCCCCCAGAATCGGCCTGCCTTCCAGATTCACTTTTTCCATGCGGCGGAAATAAGGGGGCCTATCCGGCTGGCTCTTTATTATTGAGGCCACGAACTGCTCTTTGCTCTTTGCCTGCAGCCTCGTATTGTGCTTTTTCTCGAGACCAATGGTGGTCCAGAGGCGCTCGGCAATCGACTCGCCGCACACTGAGCCGGACCCGTGCGCCGGGCAGAGGATGACCTCGTCGCCCAGTGGCAGAAGCCTGGCGAAGAGGCTCTCGTAAAGCAGTCCGGCATTTTCCGCGGCCATTTCTTTGCCCAGCAGATCGATTCGGCCCACTTCTCCGGCAAAGAGAGCGTCCCCACTAAAGAGCATCCAGGGAATGCCGGACGGATCGCGGAGCAGGTAGCTCATGCTTCCTGGAGTATGGCCGGGCGTGGCAATGGCCTCAACCTCCAGGCGGCCCACCCTCCATCTCTGGCCGGAAGTGACGGGATATCCATACTGGTAGTCCCATTGATTGTCGGCATGCCAGACCTCGGCCCCAGTCCGTCCGGCCAGCTCCATTGATCCCACAAAATAATCCTCATTCCGGTGCGTCTCCAGGACGTGGGCAATCCTCATTCCCGCCTCGGAGGCCATTTTTATATAGACATCAATGTCTCTTCTGGGATCGATTACCAGGGCCTGGTTCTTGTCGCCCATCAGATAGGAGTAATGAGCAAGACCTGCAGAGACAATTCTTTCCAAGAGCATAATAGTATTACACCCCGATTTAGCGACGCTCAGCGAGGATTCTCTCCGGTAACCGTCGGGTTCCCGGCATGGTATGACCACTCTGTGAAGGAGCCCTCGTAGATTCTGACCTTAGCATGTCCCAGGTAGAACTTGAAGAAGAGGAATTCGTTGGTAGCCTCGCGCCCCGTGCCGCAATAGATGATCAGGGTCTTATCAGAAGTGATATTGAATTTGCTCACCAGTTGCTGCAGCTCTTCATCGCTCTTCATGAGCCTGGCATTATCCTTTGTCATGAGAGTTCGCCAGGGAAGGCTCTTGGCCCCGGGGATGTGTCCATTCTTGATCCACAGGCCTCCTTCTTTGTAGGACTCAAAGGGGCGAGCATCAAGGAGGATCACATCCCCGCGGTCCTTTATTCTCTTGAATTCCTCGTACTCGATGAAATATTCGTCTCTCACCGAGATCTCAAAGCTTGATGCTTTCCAGGAGGGAAATGCTTTGGTAAGCTCCCGGCCTTCTTCCTTCCATTTCTCCAGGCCGCCATCCAGAATATAGACATTATTGTGGCCAAAGCGTATCAGGGAATAGGCCATCATGGTCTGCTCCAGACCGTCTCCGAGGCCCGCTGTGCATTTGCTGTACCGCCCGGAGGCGGAATATATTACTACGGGCCTATTTTGCTGCAGACCTACCAGGCGAAAGACGGGCTGCAAGGCCTCAGGCGGAACAAAAACGGCCGGCGGCCCGTTATGCGCCGATCGAAGGAGGCCTTCGTTAAAATATATGGCACCGGGAAGGTGGCCCATGATGTAGTCATGCACATTGGGCTGCACATCAAGGATCATGAGGTTTTCATCATTGATGTGATCTCCCAGCCAATCAGTGGAAACCCACTTCACCGCGCTCTTGCCCGCGGGATAAGGATATGTCTTCATAATTTCATATATTGGGCGCTCATGACATATCTATTTAACGAGATCTGTGATTGCATCTCAGGCAATTGAAGATGTCATCCGCACTTATGGACACCGGCTCAGGAAGATATGTAACATAACTTCCGCCGCAGCAGCTCAGCCAGCCATCTGCAAAGCTCTTTTTTGAGTAGCTATCATTAATGGTAAAATTTTTGGATATATGATATGTGCCGATGTATTCCTCTTCGATCTCTATGGCCGGATTTTTCCAGGCACTACTCATAGGATCTGCTGCTCTATTGCCGCTCTTGCCTGCAGAGCCATCGCCCGAAAGCACACCGATATGGACCCTGCCGCTCGTGACGGTTTCATCGATCTGCATATGAGTTGTGGCGGAGTTGATGCTTTCGTATTCGCCCTGGCTGCTGGTAGAAGAGGCCGCGTATTCCGTCCTCCCTGAAACTTCCCGGGCAAAGCCTACCTCATGGCACATGGATGTAGCTGAATTGGCATTGGCAAGCTCAGTTCTGCTGCCGATTCCCAGGTCAACGGCAATAGGATGGGATGAATCGTAAGAGATGGATGAATTATTGTATGATGAATTGCCTTTGATAGAATCCTCAGAAACGGCATCCTGAGAAGCTACGGCAGCAACACCTGTCGCAGCAAGTGCAAGCAAGATTGATAAGAATAACAAAACCATTCTATTCAGCATAGTTGTCGGCACCGTTTTCAGATCGAATGCTATGCATATATTTGAATCGGTCGGAGCAAGCACTCCTTCAGGGATTGCTATATCTGATGAGCTCCTCGGCGGCTGATTTTTGCAGATCCATTTCCATGTTTTCCCCATTGTTTCACTCTCTTTAACCTCTTCATCTTCTGCCCGCCAAGAGGGGTTAACCAGGCAAATGAATTCCAGATTAAGGCCTCCTGTATTTCGGATATGCTGCCAGGAGCCGGGCGGAATTAGGATGGCCTGGCTGGCTCGAACCTGGGCCTTCTCGGAGTCGATATGCATCTCGCCCTCGCCCACCAGGATAAAGTAGACCTCGGAGGAGGTTTTCAGCCTATGAGGAAGAGATGTGAACATTTAGGAATCCACAGAATAGATGACCAGATTTTTTCCGTCAGAGAGAATTGATGAAACGATCCAATCCACCAGATCAGGCATCCTGGAAATTATCAGCACCAGATGAGGGGAGAGGGGATATTCGTCTCCCTCACATGAATGCATCTTCCAATCGTGCAGCTCCAAAATAGCATCATTGATGCCGTCTTCGAAGACGGAATAAAGGTTTCCATTCTCCGTTAGAGAAAAGCCGTCGATGATGTGTGCCTGAATATTCTCACCCTGAGAGTCGCAGGTTCGAATGCATAGAGAGGCCCGGCTGTCTGCCAGCAGGATGAAGAAGTACCTTCCAGGGTGCACAAGGAGGTCACAGCGCAGATTTCTTCTGCTGACCTCAATTCCAATCCGTATCATACTTACCCGACCCAAACCGACTTCACGCAGACTTTGCAACTATAATGTTAAATAGTTATCATTTATGATTTATATATTTTCTGGTCAGCAGTTAGGAGAGCATTTATCTCAGTTGGCAAGAGAAAGAGGCAAAATGCGCCTGATAGAGATATTTTGCTCCATGCAGGGCGAGGGCCCGGCCATGGGAAGGCCGGCCACCTTCGTTCGGCTGGCCGGCTGCAACCTTCGTTGCCAGGGATGCGACACTGATGATAAGCCACGCCGGGAATTATCCATTGCAGATGTGCTGGAGAGCATCCAAGGCAGAAGAGTGGTCATCACTGGAGGAGAGCCAACTCTGCAGATGGAAGGGCTGTCGCAACTGATATCTCTGTTGCATGACCAGGGAACGGAGATTCACATTGAGACCAATGGCACAAATCCCATTCCTGAAGATATCCTGGAAAAGATTCACTGCGCGGTAGTCAGCCCCAAGCTGGGATCGCATTTTCATATCGACTTTTGGGCCGGCAAAAAGAACGTCCACCTCAAATTTGTACTGGGCAAAGCTCCCTGGTGCTGGACCTCTGAACTCTTAGAGCAGCTTGTCCCCGCCCTGGAAAAGGAAAGGGTCTGGATAATGGCCTACGGCACAGACCGGGATATGCCCGGAGCGCGAGTGGCCTGGGATCTGGCACTGCATTTGGGCGTCAACTACTCCGACCGGCTGCATATCAGGCTGAAGAGAAGATAGCGCAAAATGGATGAGGGGATGGATCCGCCCGCCGGGAGTAGTCAAAAAGAGTTTAGGCCGGGCGGTCTAAATCATAGTAGTACCTGCGGCTATAGGTAGGTTTGCCGCGCGGGGCGAAAGTATTGGAGGCTGAATTTCATGAGAACCATAGAGATCGAGATCGTAGGAAAGGGAAAGGCCCTGGCAAAGCTGGACGAGAGGAATCCCAAGATCAGAGAGGCATTCTTTAAGGCGCTGCCAATGGAAGGCACAGCCAACCTCTGGGGCGAGGAGGTCTACTTCGATGTGCCCTTGAAATTGGAAAACGAAAATCCCTCGCCCTCTGCTGCCGCGGGCGACATCTGCTACTGGTCGCCGGGCCCGGCCTTTTGCATCTTCTTTGGCAAGACCCAGCCCTATTCGTCTGTGAACCATATCGGGAAGATCACACAGGGGCTGGAGATATTCAAGAGCGTGGCCGCAGGAGACCGGATAGTTCTGAGGAGAAGGTGAGAGCTCGCC
>JAPKYA010000115.1 GCA_026394565.1 Methanothrix sp. | reverse complement strand
GTCCACTATTATCCCAGCCTCTCGCGGTGGCTTCATTGATCAGTACTGGAAGGTCTTCTTCGAGAACTAAATAATTAGCTTCAGCCGTTGTGGATTCATTTGGCTTTAAGGTCCGGTTTTTGGGAACTACGCCATCTATCTTACTGTCATTAAGTGTCAGATTATTAAAGGTCACATTCCCGGTATTCCGGATCTCGTAGTAGTATGTGATATTATCGCCGACTTCAGCCAGCGTCCTGTTTGCCTTTTTACTTATGGAGATGCTAATATTTTTTATGGTGGGAACTGAAGCATTTGCAGATATGCTTCTATTTTTGTTCTCTCGATCCTGATAGTATAGAATCGCCTCATTTATCACAGCAGGGCAGTCCATCTTTTTTACCGTATAAACGCTATTGGCGTGGGTCGTCTCTCCTTCACCAAGAGTTGTTCTTACGGGTGTAAAATTGCCAGTCTTATTGTCCCAAATGCTCAGATTGTGCAGTTCCGCTGAGCCCTTGTTGATAATATCGTAGCCATAATTTATTCTATCTCCGACATGGGCCATCTCAAGGTCGGGTGTTTTGTTGAAGACAACGTTTACCAGAGGCACTTGATCTTCAGCATGATCCGTCTTATACTCCCCGCAACTGACGCAAAAGTACGTTGCGTTGAATTTTATATTAAAAGGACCAGGCAAGTCCGATTCATTAACTTTATGAGTATATGGGGATTCAATTTTTCGGGCTTCGCCACTATTGAGTCCACTAAGATAACTTACTAATCCAATTTTCTCGTCATAAAGCCTTATGTACTTCAATTGGGATCTGCCGCAATTCGATACATCAATAGTGTACCCTATGGTTTCGCCCACTCTTGCAGAACTACAATTGGCTTTAACGGTGAAATTCAGACAGTGGAGAGGTTGACAGATGAATAGCTTTTGTGAAGAAAGGATGTCATTAGATACAGGATGCTTGTCGACATTAGATCCGGGTGGGATTTTGTATTCATTCGAGCATATTCCGCTACAATCACTTATACATTCGAAGTGACTATAAAAATTGCCTATCGTAGAATTATTCCAAAGATTAGAATTAAATTTTCCTGGATCATAGGCATTGAATTTTCCTGGATTATCTAAATAGTTGAAATATATCAAGTTAGATAGGCTTTTATCATCAAGATCTATATTATGGTCGCTGCCTTCTACTCCATTACAAACAATCACATTTTTTGAAGAGTTTGCTAGATGAATACCCATTTTTTTGTTATCTTTAATCTTATTCTTGCATATTAAATTATTTGAAGACCGGCAAAGCAGAATGCCAAACGTGTAATTCGAAATTTCATTATCGGTTATAATATTTCCTTTTGAGGTTACTGCCAGGCCGAAATAAATTATATCACCACTATTAGGTGTTGGTTTTTTTATTATATTAAAATTTTTTAATGTTACATTATCTCCATTGATCTGAACGGAGGCTCCTTTTAATCCTCTTATGTCAGAACAAGGTATAGGCTGAATATTTACGCTATTTGCATAAATAACGGGTTTCCCATTACCTGTATCTACACCGATTAGACTAATATTATCAACATTTATAATAATATCGTTGGGATATACGCCACTGAATACTTCAATCCTATCCCCCTCTTTGGAATGATCTATTGCTTCTTGTATACTGCTATAATCGCAGTCTCTGCATCCTACCTGGATATCAGCGGCCTGAACAATTCCGGATAATATGCAAATCATAATAATTATTTTTTTCAACATTTTTCCTCCTGCGAAATGTTTTCTGCGGAAATTCGCCTTTGATTACATCAGGACTAAAATAGGCCATATTCATATTTAAAACTTTTTAGCAAGAATCAGAACGTGAAGACTGGGGCATAGGTGGCACAAAGTCGCTGATCGGCCAAAATAGTAATCACATTTAATTAATGCAATATTTTATAAAATTGAGTTGAATTATATCTAATAAACTATATAATAACATATTGAATTACCAACATGAAGAAAAAGAAAATTATATATACTCTAGACTCTAAATTAAATGATATCATCCAGGCAGGTCCGGAAATGAAGAAAAAAGTGACAGATTTGAAGAGATCTATTCTTGATGTGCCTCTAATCAGAGCTTCATGCCCATTCATGATGCTAAGCCTGGCGCTAATTTTTGCCAACATGGCAATGGCAGCTACTAATGCACCTTATGTTTTTAGCTCAAAGGTCAATTTTAATGACTTTGACGCAGGAAATCCCCTTTATAATATCTGCTTTAACTTGGGATTTAGAGACATAGGAAAAGAACGCAACATCTATGATGAAAAGGATCCCGTCTACTTGGATATGGCCGTGAATGCTGAAGATGAAAACATCTATGTCGGCATAAATGATATAAGACTCACCCCCTTTGCTAATTTTCTGCCGGGATCAAAGGTGAGGCGAATAGATGCGGATATCAATGCCCCTCTACTATACTTGATAAATTGGAGCTTTGTTTGCTCTGAATTGGATGGTAATGAAATTTATGACCTGCGAGATCCGCTCTACCTGCATAATAGAACCCTTGGCAATGAAATTGTCCCGGGGGATATCCGATTGACTTCTTTTAGGGATTTTATTGCAGGCACAAAGGTTATGAACTCCGATTGGGATGCAGGAATATCCGTTTTCGACCTAGATGGACTGCCTACTAATGACATGAATCATATCGCAGCAATCCGATTTTATAACGCCAATGGCAACTATCTCGAAGGAAAGCCCGTATACGACAGCCCGGATGCAGTTTATTTAGACATATCTTTCTTCGATCGATACACAATGGATCTCTCCTTCATCCCAGATGTGAATGAAAGTTATATCGAATCAATGGGAATGGTGGATGCCAATGATTTGCGACTCTCCATTTGATAACTCTTCGCTATACTGCAGGTTAAAATAACTTGAGTTCCTACTCAATTCTATGTTGCTGCTGGGCGCGGATGAGGCTGGCAAAGGCCCAGTCATCGGCTCCATGTTCGTGGCCGGGCTGGTGATCGAGGAGGAGAGGCTCTTCGACCTGGCAGGCTTTGGGGTCAAGGACTCCAAGCTCCTCGCGCCGGCGAGAAGAGAGATGCTGGCCAAAAAGATCACCGGGATTGCCACCGACCAATATATCCTGGAGGTGAAGCCCCAGGTCATCGATGAGCTGCGACTTGTTATGACCATGAACGAGATCATGGTGAGAAGCTTCTCTTCGGTGGTGGCAAGGCTGCACGCAGACCGGGCAATACTCGATGCTGCTGATGTGAACGCACAAAGGTTCGCAGATAGAGTGAAGGCCGCGAGCAAGACCACAATGGATTTGATAGCTGAGCACAAGGCCGACCAGCGCCATCAGGTCGTCTCCGCTGCCTCCATCCTGGCCAAAGTGCGGCGGGATGCATCCATGCGGGAGCTGGAGGAGGCCATGCACTGCAAGATTGGCAGCGGCTATCCCCACGATCAGGATACCTTAAATTTTTTGAACGAATGGGTCAAGGAAAACCGGCAGCTTCCGCCCTGCGCCAGGCATAGCTGGGCGACGGCAGAGCGCATAAAAGCTAGTTTTATATAGGCTGCCTGAAACTAAGAGGCGCAAAGAAGAGGGATCTCATGGATATAGAGGATACTTTGCTCATGATTCCAGGGCCGGTCAAGGTCGCGCCTCGCGTTTTGCGCGCCCTGTCCAAGCCCATGATCAGCCACCGAAGCGGTGACTTTAGCGTGATTTACAGCGACTGCTGCGGGCTGCTCAAGCAGTTCTTCGAGACCAAGAATGAGATAGTAATAATGACCGGCAGCGGCACAGTGGGCATGGACGGCGCAGTAGCCGGCCTCATCGGCCATGACGATAAGATTGTAACCATATCCAACGGCAAGTTCGGCGAGCGGTTCACCGAGATCAGTGAGAGATACGGCAAAGCCATTCCCGTGAAGTTCGAATGGGGCACTCCCTTCGACTTGGATAAGGTTGAGGCCGCGCTGGAGCAGGGCGCCAAGGCCGTGGCCATGGTTCACAATGAGACTTCTGTGGGCCTGACCAACCCCGCTAAGGAGGTAGGCAAGCTTGCTAAAAAGTATGATGCCGTTTTTATCGTAGACGGTATCTCCTCTATCGGCGGCAACGAGTTTCTCACGGATGAATGGGGCATAGACATTGCCATCACCGGCTCACAGAAGGCTCTGGCCGTGCCGCCCGGCTTGGCTGTGGTTTCCACCTCTCGAAAGGCGGAGGAGCGTTTCTTGCCCAAGAGCGCCAGCTACTACTCAGACCTCAAGGCGCACCTGAAGAGCGTGAGAAAGAGCCAGCCGCAGACCCCGTTTACCCCGGCGGTATCGCTGTTCTTCGCCATGCAGGAGGCACTGCACATGGCAGTCGAGGAGGGCTTTGCCGCCCGCCGGGCCAGAACCGCCAGGCAGGCAGAGTCGGTTCGCTCCGCAGCCAAGGCGCTGGACATCGAGCTCTTCCCCCAGGTAAATGAGCACACTCACTACTCCAATACAGTCACCGCCATGAAGATGCCCGCGGGCCTCACGGACGACAAGCTGCGCGGCGGCATGAAAAAGCAGGGTGTAATCGTCTCCGGCGGGCAGGACCTTATCAAGGGCAAGATCTTTCGGATCGGTACCATGGGCATCTGCTCCAGCGGCGACATCCTGCGAACCATCCAGACTTTGGAGCTGATCCTTGCCAAGGAAGGCCGGCTTTCTAATCGGGGCGCGGGTGTCGAGGCGGCGAGCAACGTGCTGGATAAGTAGAGAGAAGATAAAGCTATTTTCCCTTTTTTAGTTATCTTCTAGGGTGGATAACTCGAAGCCGTTGGGATCCCAAAAGATTTTGACTTCAGACATATCTTGATTCAATCCACGCAGATTTGGTTTGTGCTGTCGAAGACCTTCTCCCTGGAGAGCTCGGTCACATTGCCGGCTTTTGTGACCAGGTATTCAACGGCATAATAGGGATGCGAGCCGCAGCCACAAATTTCGCTATCGAATAGATGGACTTTGTAGCCGTCCTCGGCCTCTTCCACGTATGTCGGCCCTATTGAGGACGTTACCGGGAAGTAACCCTCCGGAACGGATGAGTCATATCTCGGCAATGAGCTTGTCAGAGCCACGGCAAAAGCCAGGGCCACCTCTTCTGTCTCGACCGGCGCAAAAATAGACAGGAATTCCTCTTTGCTGCGGATTAACTTGAACTCTTCATCCTGTTTAACAATATATCTCCGAAACAACGGCATCATGCAGCCCTCCCTGACTATTCCCTCTTCAGAATGGTAGTCTTCGCTTAGAAATAGGCATTCGACTACATGCAGCTTGGGGGAAAGATTATCCAGTGCGCTGGAAGCATTAGAGATCTGCATGCAGCCAAATCGCTGATCAAACGCATTCGAGTCGATGCTTGTGCTGGATGGCAGAGCAACGCAATTTTGCGGCATGCTGGCAAAAATGAGGGCGATAAGCCCAAATTGAATGTATTTGCGTGGAAACATATAAATTACCTGCTTATGGATACTCATCTTTTGTAATGAATGTTTCGTTTGAATTTGAGCGGCCATCCTGGCATCTACGACCAACCACAAAGGCACGAAAAAACTATAAGGTGTAAGAACGAATAATAGTATCAAGGTGAATCAAGAATGAAAGAAGAAGTTTTCTTTGGTGAAGGCATGGCCAAGACCAAGACTGAATATCCCGACCTCTACAAAGCCATTGTCGGACTGAATGAGGCCATCTACACAGGCAAAGCCCTGGACTACAAGGCCCAGAAGCTGATTGCCATCGGCATCAATGCCGCCGCCTCCGACGACCGGGCCACCAAGAAGCAGATGATAAGCGGCATGAAGGAGCTTGGCATCACCAAAGACGAGATTGTGGATGTCATGAGAGTGGTTCTGTTGACTTCAGGAATGCCTCCCTTCACCAAGGGCATGAAGATATTGTATGAAATACTGGAGAAATAGAATCAATCCGTTATCGCCTTCTTTCGCAGCAATCGGTTGTAGGCTATGGCGAATCTGTGCGCCTCGTCTCTTATCTCCTGCACATAGAGCGATGCCTTCTCATTTTTCTTGATTTGCAGCGGCCCGTCCAGGCCGGGCGCGTAGATCTCCTCCTCGCCCTTGGCCAGGGAGATAATGGGAATCTTCAGCCGCAGCTCGCGCAGCTCTGCCAGCGCTGAGGAGAGCTGCCCCTTGCCTCCGTCGATGACGATGAGGTCGGGCAGATCCTGCTTTTCCTCCTTGAGACGGGAGTAGCGGCGGCGAACAATCTCGGCGATGGAGGCGAAATCGTCCACTCCCTGCACGCTCTTGATTTTGAAGCGCCGGTAGTTACTCTTATCCGGCCTGCCTCCCCGAAACTGCACCATGGAGCCCACGGAAAAGGTGCCGACCAGATGGGAGATATCGAAGCACTCAATGACCTGCGGCAGGCGAGGCAGGCGCAAAGCCTCCTGCAAGGCCTGTATCTTCTTTCGATCTCCAAAAAAGCCGATCTCCACATTCTTCTTGGCCAGCTCCAAAAGCTCTTTCTTTTCCCCCTGCTTGGGAACGGTGACGCGCACCTTTTTGCCCTTCACATGGGAGAGAAAGTCCACCAAAGACGTCTCCAGCGGCTCTTCTACTATCAGCTCCTCAGGCGGCTCCCGCTCCGAGTAGTACTGCACCAGGAACTGCTCCAGGAAGTTCTCGCCCTGGGCAAAGACATAGTCCTCTTTTCCCTCCAGTGTTCCCCGATAGACCTTGAAGAGCATGAGGAAGACGCTGGAGCCGTCCAACTGATAGCTGATAACGTCCTGATCGTATTTGCGGCTCTTCTCCACCTGCTGCCTTTCCTGCAGATGCTGCAGAGCTGCGATCTCATCGCGCAGCTCCATCGCCCTCTCAAACTCCTGTCGGGCGGAGAGCTGTGCCATCTCCCTTTGCAAAGAGTCGACAAGCTCTCCCGTCTTGCCCCCCAGAGCGGATGCCGCCCTCAACACCTTTGCCTGGTAGTCGGCCTCGCCGATCTTGCCCAGGCAGGGGCCGGTGCAGTGGCCCAGGTGGTAGCGCAGGCAGGCACGCTTGGGCAACCTTTTGCAGGTGCGTAGACCAAAGGTCTTCCTGAGGAGCTGATAGACGAATGTCCTCTCCCGGGCAGAGGTGAAGGGTCCAAAGAACGAGCCCTTCCCAGAGGCCTTGCGGGAGATTCTGATGCGAGGGAACAACTCATCTGTAAGCTCTATGCAGGCATAACGGGAGGAGTCTTTCAGCTTGATGTTGTAGCGGGGCAGGTGCTTTTTAATGAGGGTGTTTTCCAACAGCAGCGCTTCGACCTCGGTATTGGTGACTATGAAGTCCACCGTCTTTGCTGCCGATACGAGAGCTTCCGTCCTTGGGCCATGATCTTGCTTCTGGAAGTAATTCGCAACCCGCTTCTTGAGATCTCGGGCTTTGCCTACATAGATCACCTTACCCTGGCCGTCCTTAAATAGGTAGCATCCGGGATTGTGGGGAAGAGAGTCGAGAGAGATCATAGCACAAAGATCAATTCCTCTATCTCATCAAATCTATATTCCACCCACTCCCTCTCTCCAACCAGCACCTCGAATTCCGGAGGTGTGAGAATGGGAATCCTATACTTAGCAGCATCATCGAGCGCCACCCTGGGGCAGGCCGTAGAAACCGCCGCCTCGGCCCCCAGGTTAAGCAGCCGGTCCGGCTCGATGTTATCTAAATAAACCAGAAACATCTCCAGTCCCCTGGCCTCGCCCAAGGCCTTCAGTCTCGTAGCAAGCTCCATTCGTTTCTGTCCGGGCTTCTTGGATACCAGGATGGCGAAGCGCTTCGCCTTCCCTGCCCTGGAAATGGCCCCAAAGCGCCGTCTCAGCATGGGGTCTGTATCGATCTCCGATACCTCGCCTGTAACCGGATCTGCGATCACCACTCTCTTGCATGTGGCCAGGGCTATTCCCAGGGGATGAAACTGTCCTGTGCCTATGAAGAGATACTCCTCCACATCAAGGGCTCTGGCCGTGCTGTAGCTGCAGCCCAGGACCTGGCCTGGGTACTTCACCCGCCCTCCAGCAGGTCCCAGCAGGCCTTCGATGCCTCGTTCCTTGAGGGCTTCCAGCGCCTGATCGAGCTTGTGCACATGCTGGATGGTAGTAGTAACGCCCACTCTCTTGGACTTGAGCAATATTGCCGCCTTCTCCACCACGTCTCTTATGTCTTCTTTCATCCTGGCCACCAGAAAGATGACATTGTCTGGCCCAACACCTATCTGTGCATGGCCCAGGTGGAGCATCAGGTCCACCTCCCGGCAAAGCTCCATGTCCACGTCGCATGCCCCAAAGCAAGGGTCCCCGGAGATGATGACCTCGGCTCCCGTCTTCTCCTCAATTTGCCTGGCCAGGGCCAGCAAGGCCCTCTTCAGCCCCTCCGGAGCCTGCAGGCCTACCCGGCGAGCCCCGCTCTTTTGGATAAGATCTACAGCTCTATCCAGGTCCAGGTCATAGCCGGAGAGACATGAATCAGAATTGGAGCTAGAACCAGCGGTCGAGTGTGCTCTGGCCACGTCGATAGACCTCCTCCAGCCTTCCTGCCGTCTTTTCCACTCTCTCCTGATCAAAGTCCCGCTCTTCAACCAGGAAGGAGACGATCTCATCCCAGCTGGGCTTTTTCATCTTGATCTCATAATCATCAGTGACATCGGGATGAAGGAAGAATTCCCGGATCTCGGAATAGCTCTCGATCTTCTCCTCCTGCTCGGCTAGGATGGATTCCAGATCTCCTTTCTCACGGATCAGCTTTAAAGCCGTCTTTGGGCCGACCCTGGTCAGGCCGGCGTTGTAGTCGGTGCCGCACATAATGCCTATCTCCACAAGCTGCTTTCGGCTGATGCCGAGGCGGGCCAGCCCCTCCTCCAGATGAATAATCTCCGGCTCCACATCCACGTAAATGTTCTTCCTGGGAAGCTTTCGTTTGCCGGTGATGGCCAGGTTCCTAACCACCAAAGGAGCCCCGAAGAGGAGCGAATCATAGTCCTGGCTGCCCACCAGTTCGACGTCGCCCCTGGCTGCCATGCGAGCTGCCTGCGCTTCGCCTTCCGATGGGGCCTGAATGACGGGCAGCCCCATGGCCAAAATGAGCCTTCTTCCGTCCTGCAGTATCTCGGAGTTGATGCGGGAGGCCGCCTGAGCATACTTGAATCCATCCTGGCCTGAGGCCTTGGCCCCTTCCCAGGCGGCTGCCGCTTTTTCCCTTGCCTCTGACCTCTGCGCAAGCGTTTCCGCCTTAAAGGAGGGCGGCTCTCCGTCGAAGACAAAGGCCAATTTCACCCCGGCCTCAATGAGATTGGTTGTGCGGTACAATAAACCGGATAGATGCGAGGTCACCCTCCCCTGGCTATCCATGAGCGGAGTGCCGTCCTTTTGCCGGATTATGCTCAGGAACTGGTAGAGGGTGTTGAAGGCATCGATCGCCACCCATCTTCCGGAGAGATCCTTTATCTCGATCTTCTTTCTCTGCAGCAGGTCCCCCAAATCAACGCCCATGGTTTATCCCTTGTTGCTCCTCCATGATAATAATATCTTTAAATACGTGTTTGTGGTGATATAATTTGGATGTGCAATTCATGATCGAGATTACAGAGTCGGCAGCTAATATGATAAAGCGCAGCCTGGTGGAAGGCAAAGTGATCCGGATGTTTCTGGCAGCTATCGATTCTACCGGCGCGAATTATGGTCTGGCCTTGGGAGACGAAGAATTGGGAGACGAAATCTTTGAGAGCAGGGGAGTGAAGGTCTACATGAGCCCAAAAGATACTGAACTGCTCAGCGAAACCATAATAGATTATGTGGACGATGATCGCGGAACCGGTTTCATCATTCGGGGCCCTGAGGACGAAATCTCAAGTTGCGGTTCCTGTGCCAATTCTGATAGCTGCGAGCATGATCACAGCAGTTGCGACCACGACCACAGCGACTGCGGTTGCAGCTAGTCGTAACCCTTAAATATGATACGTGTTAGCATGTGACACGTTAGCATTTACGAGATGGTAAGTTTTGAGCGAGATTGGCAAGAGAGTTCGAATGGAAAGGATAATGGATAGAGACAGCGGGAACACAGTAATAATTCCACTGGACCATGGCATATCCGTCGGCCCCATCAAGGGATTGGTCGACCTGCCGGAGATGGTGAACAAGGTGGCCAAAGGTGGAGCCAATGCCGTTCTACAGCAGAAGGGAATGGTCCGGCACGGACACCGCGGCTACGGTCGAGATGTCGGTCTGATTGTGCACATGAGCGCATCTACATCTCTCGGCCCCGATCCCAACAACAAGGTGCAGGTCTGCCTGGTAGAGGAGTGCCTGAAGATGGGAGCGGACGCCGTATCCGTTCACATCAACATCGGCTCTGAGACCGAGTCCGATCAGCTCAGCATACTGGGCTGTGTCAGCGAGCGCTGTGACTTCTGGGGCATGCCGCTCGTGGCCATGATGTACCCGCGCGGCAAAGCCATCTCAAATCCCAATGATGTGGAGGTCGTGGCCCATGCCGCCCGGGCCGGAGCGGAACTAGGCGCCGACATCATCAAGACCAACTACACCGGAGATATCGATTCCTTTCGGCGCGTGGTGGAGGGCTGCCCGGTGCCTGTGGTCATCGCCGGCGGGCCCAAGACGGAGACCGACATGGAATTCCTGCAGATGATCGAGGGAGCCCTGCAGGCGGGCGCGCGCGGCGTGGCCATTGGCAGGAATGTCTTCCAGCATCAGGACCCAGTGAAGATGACCATGGCCATAGCTGCCATTGTCAATAAGGGCAAGACGGCAGACGAGGCCATCAAGATCCTGGATTGATGCAAAAGCGGTAGGATTGCAGTAGGCCGGGAAAAGGGGTCTTTCATCCTTAATTCACATAATCCCAATTGGCGTGGTAGCCTCAAATTTATGCATTGCAGCATTTTAAATCTAAAAGGGCAATCCAATAAGACACATCTAGAGAAGCTTATATCTTCAATTCCCATTCCTTATTATCTGGGATGGTCTCTCTTTTCCTTTGCTTTTTTGTTGATTTCATCTCTAATTTTGATGCTATTTGAAAAAACATTCAAGTGTTTAGATGCTTTCATAATCATTTCCGTCATAATCGCCTTAGAGGGCACGATTATCAGTTGGGCGCACAATAAAATGGAATCGTTTGAGGATATTCTCATTAACATTGTTGACCTGCCGAAGGGGGCTGTAATTGAAACATGCCGGAAACAGGAGGCAGACATATTCAACGATAGAGGAATGATCCTTTTCGCAATTTTTTTTATTTTTTTTGTTCACATAACAGGCATCGATTACCACGCGGTGTCATTCGATTCCAGTATCTCATTATTTATTTTCAAGCTAGAATATTATTTGGCGATTTACCTGGAAGGAGCGGGATTATATATTTTGATTATGACGGCATTCGCCGTGCATAAAATTGGTGTCTTGCCACTGCGTATTGACGCGCTGTATTCGGACTTTCACGCTATCGGGATATTATACTCGAAATTCACCATCTGTGCAGCCGGCGTCTACATTATATGGGGCTTTTTCCATATCATCGTACCCCCTCAGTTTTCATCCTTGCAGATGATATTATGGTTTCTGAGCTTTGCGTTCTTGCTTTTCGCCTACTTCATCTTGCCCCAGTATAGCATACACAGGATGATGATCTCAACCAAAAAAGAAAAAATTGAGCTGTTCTCATCTCAACTGAGTGCAGCTATGGATGGGTCATTCGAAGTGCCGACTGATGAAAATGTATCGCACCTAAAAGATTTGTTTATGGTGCAGGACCAATTAAATCAAATGTGTGAATGGCCTTTTGGCACATATGAAATATTATATATAACAGTAATCATTATTATCCCCTCAGTTATTGTCTTATTAGAGATCGCATTAGGGATTATAAAGTGAATCAATTGAGAAAAGCACGCTCTAAGGTTATTTTAAGATCCTCGAGATTTATTGGCTTGCATAGATAATCGTCCATGCCCGCCTCAAGACATTTTTCCCTATCTCCTGTAATGGCATGAGCCGTCAAAGCCACAATTTTAGGACCGCCTACCGGCCATCGCCTGCGTATCTCTCTGGTGGCCTGCAGGCCGTCCATCTCAGGCATCTGCACATCCATCAGGATCAGGTCGTAGGATTTACTCTTCAGTGCCAAGAGGACCTCCAGGCCGTTGGCCACTTTTTCAGCTTTGTATCCAAGTTTTTTAAGCATGAGCATGGCCATCCTTTGGTTGACAGTGTTGTCCTCGGCCAGGAGAATGGATAGTTCCCTGTTTTGCTTCGGCAGATCTCGGCGCGTTAAAATCGGCAAAGCCTTATTGACGGGAATGGTTGATCTTTTAGCAATGATGATGAAGTGAAATGTGCTTCCCTTGCCTTCTCCACTCTCAACCCAGATCCTCCCGCCCATGAGTTCTACCAGCCTCTTGCTTATGGCCAGCCCAAGACCTGTCCCTCCATATTTTCTGGAGGTAGATGCATCGGCCTGCGAGAATGGTTGGAAAAGCCTTTCAGAGGTCTCCGCAGATATGCCAATCCCAGTATCTCTTACTGAAAACTGTATCTCGTAGTTATCATCGGCTAGTCTGAACGCCTTTGCCCTGACCTCAATCTCGCCTTCTTGTGTAAACTTCACAGCATTGGAGAGCAAGTTTACCAGAACCTGGCGAATCCTTGATTTATCACCGGCAATTGTTTCCGGGATATCGCCTTCTGCAGTATAGTGTAGCTTCAAGCCTTTCTCAAGGGCAAGTGTTGAGATGAGGTTTAGTGCTTCCTCTATGCAAGAACTCAGTATAAATGGATGGCTTTCCAGATCGACCTTCCCTCTCTCAATCCTGGAGAAGTCAAGAATGTCATTTATGATGGTGAGCAGGGCCTGGCCGCTATTTTTGATGGTTTCGAGATACTCCTTTTGCTCTGAATTCAGGTCGGTCTCCAAAATGAGGCTGGTCATTCCTATGACTGCATTCATCGGTGTTCGGATCTCATGGCTCATATTGGCCAGAAACTCTGATTTTGCCCTTGCCGCAGCCTCTGCAGCTTCCTTGGCCCTTATAAGGTCCACTTCTATATGCTTTCTTTCCGTTATATCCAGAGCTGTTCCTACAACCGCCGGCCTGGACTCATAAGCGGTCATCGATCCAAAGACCTGGATATTAACTAAATCGCCTTTCTTGGTGATCCCCGTGACCTCATAGTAAAGTGACCCATTGAGTTTGTTCTGGATACCATCGGCAATTTTTTCCAATTCATGGGCAGGTACTATGTCTCTGGGGCCCATTCTAGAGATCATTTCTTCAACGCTATATCCAAACATCTCCGCAAACCTGGGATTGACGTATTTAAACTTCCAGTCCTGGACGATATATACTCCGACAAGGGACTTTTCAGCCAGTACCCGAAACTTGTTCTCCGATTCTTTCAAAGCCAGCTCGGTTCGTTTGCGTTCAGAGATATCCAGAAAGATTCCCCGAAGCCCCACAGTTCGACCCTCTTTAACTATGGGTATCGAATAAGCAATAGCCGGAAAAGTGCTGCCATCCTTCTTTTTCAGCCGGTATTCTCTCACATGTGGATTTCCCTGCATTGCCTGCTTGATGTCCTCGCTCACTTTCTCTTTGTCATCCTCAGCCACAACCTGGAGTATGCATAGGCCCGCCTGGAGATCATCATGGGTATAGCCGAGTGCCTGGCAGCCGAAGCGGTTGATAAATACTAGATTGCCCAGAGCGTCCAGCTCAAATATGGTCTGCGGCAACTGAAGGGAAAGTTCCCTGTACTTTTGCTCGCTCTCTTTCAGCTCTTTCCCTGTTCCGGATCGCTGTCGGATGTTCAGAGCCGAGATGGTGACAAGTCCCAGGACTATGGAGAGAAGCATGGTCGCCAGTGCCAGGATCAGTGAATTATACCTCTCATAAATGGAAGGCTGAAGATTGATCACCTCGCTTCCCTGGGGCAGAGACTGCTCTGAGATGCTGAAGCGTTCCAATTGCTTCCGATCAAATTGCAGTATCGCGGAACTATTTTGCGTTATGGGCGTTTTATCTCCAATTATAACCTTGGCGGCAAGGGTGGCTGCATTCCCACCTATTGCTCGCCCGGACATCAATTTACCCCCCACAATGCCTTGCCCTAGCTGAAAATCCCAAAGGCCGTAGACAGGTACCTGGCTGTGAGAGCTTATCATGGCGGTTGCCTCGCGGGAGTTGATTATTATGCCACTTCCACCGTAGTTAAAAAGGCCGGAGAGGATAAGGCTGCTGTTGTCAAGAGCCTCCACAGCCAAGAGCACCTGGCTAAGATTGCCATCCTGCGCAATATGCAGCACCGACAAGTTCAATTTGTCCTTAAAAGGGAGGCTTTGTTCGTTCAGCTCATTACTTATGACATTGCCTATCTCCGTGTCATCCAGAACCACAAGAACCTGTTTGGTATGCGGATGAAGCTGTAGCATTGCCTGCAGCGTGCCGGCTATCTCTATCTTATCGATGTTCATCCCGGCAAAGATGATAAATGCTTCTGGAAAGAGCTCATCTCGGTGTTCAAGAGCAAAGGCCATAGCCGGGCTGTCGAAAACAACGACCAGATCCAACTTTTTTTCCGAATATTTATAGCGATAAAGATCGATAAGGTATCTCTGGTATTCCTTTTCCGGATATTGCATGCAATCCATGTACTCGATCATGGGATCAGGGGCGCCGGGGATTTCTCTGTGGTAGACCTGCATGAAGCCCTCCATCTCATCATGCGCCCAGGGATGGTCCTGCGAGAAGGAGTTAAGGATAAGAATCTGGGGCCGGCCATCTTCAGCTTGCGCTGATATCGTCCCAAGATCCGCCAGGATCAGCAGGCATAAGGCTAAGCAAAGGCCTACCGAGAGGCCTAGGCGATCTTTGCAAGCCGGCATATATTGCAGTCTCCAAATTCCAGCCGTGAGTGCAGAGTGTTTCTCATCTTGGCCAGAGGGCAAAGCCCTTAAATTAAATGGGTCTAACTATAAAAGACTCTCTTTAAGGGACGGGAGAATGGAATCAAACATCTGAAAAGCAAGAGAAATCGATCTCTTGATGCAGCAAAAAATAATAATACCAGTATGTCCGCATCAGGCATGGTGATCTATTCTTGAGCATGTGTGAATCGAAAACCATCTGGTGGGACGGCGGCCTGTGGCTGATCGATCAGACCTGTCTGCCTGGAGAACTTCTGCCCCTCCGCATAAAAAGCGTACGGCAGCTCATCGAAGCTATCAAGACCCTGCGAGTGCGCGGCGCGCCGGCTCTGGGGGCCGCCGGAGCCTATGGAGTGGCGCTGGCAGCGGAGCTCTCCCGGGCTTCCAATGCACAGGAGATGACGATCGAGCTGGAGATAGCCGCCGATATGATCAAGGCTTCCCGGCCTACGGCCATCAATCTCTCCTGGGGCGTGGATAGGGCCATGCGGGCGGCGGCTCTTCAGGAGACTGCGGAGGAAATTCGTGAAGCGGCTCTTCGTGAGGCAGAGGGGATCGCAGAGGAAGATATCCGCATCAACAAGCTCATTGGCAAGAATGGGGCCAAGCTATTGGATGACGGAGACCATGTCCTCACCCACTGCAATGCCGGAAGGCTGGCCTGCGTGGGATGGGGCACGGCTCTGGGCGTTATTCGCTCGGCGGTTGCCGCAGGCAAGCAGATCCATGTCTACGCCTGCGAGACCCGGCCCTTGCACCAGGGCTCGCGCCTGACTGCCTGGGAGCTGGCCCACGACGAAATACCGGTTACGCTCATCTGCGATGACATGTCCGGCAGCCTGATGAGGAAGGGCAAAATCGACAAGGTCATAGTGGGCGCAGATCGCATCACCAGGGATGCGGTCTTCAACAAGATCGGCACCTACAGTCATGCTGTTTTGGCCAAGTATCATAAGGTCCCCTTCTACGTGGCAGCGCCGCTCTCTACCTTCGATCGCCTGCACGAAGAAGAGGACATTGTCGTGGAGGAGCGCGATGCTGAGGAGATATGCACCCTGGCGGGAGTGCGCCTCGCGCCCCAGGGCATCGAAGTCTACAATCCGGCCTTCGATGCCACACCGCTGGAGCTTGTATCAGGTCTGATCACGGAGAAGGGCGTCTTCCGGCCGCCGCTCATGCCCATGGTTTGAAAAAGCATTTTAGGAAGGAGGACCGAATTGCTCTTATGAATCCTGATCTGGCCGTCATCGGCGGTGTGGGCTTCGCCCTGCAAGGGCTGAAGGACGAGGTGGAGACGCCCTATGGTAGAGTTCCCATTGTCCGCGGCAAGATGTTGGGACAGAAGATAGTCTTCATCTCCCGCCATGGAGACGGCCACCTGCCTCCCCACAAAGTCAACTACCGGTCCATCATCTCCGCAGCCAAGATATCGGGCGCAAGTGCGGTCATCTCCACCAACACAGTGGGCAGCATGGCCGGGCACCCCCTGGGCAGCATCTTTTTGCCGGGCGACTTTGTGGAGTTCACCAAATGCCGGCCCAATACTTTCTTTGAAGAAAAGGCCGTTCATGTGGATATGAGCCGGCCCTATTGCCCGGTGCTTCGCTACTCTTTGGCCGAGGCGGCCCGCTCGCTTGGCCGGCAGGTTGCGGAAGGCGTCTACGTCTGTGCCGAGGGCCCGCATCTGGAGACGCCCGCCCAGATCAGGATGATGCGCCAGTTCGGAGATGTCGTGGGCATGACCGGCTATCCCGAGGTAGTCCTGGCTAGGGAAGCGGCGCTTTGCTATGCGTCGCTGTGCATCATAACCAATCCCGCCGCGGGAATGGCGGGCGGAAGCGATCTGGCCGTTTCTGATATTGCTGATCTTATGAATAATTGCCGGGAAACTGTTGGGGAGATCATCTATCGGGCGGCGCAAAAAATTCCTGCGGATAGGTCATGCGGCTGCAAAGATGCACTCGATAATGCGGCGCTTTAGCCATTGCTGATTGTCTCGATAAGACGCTATCTGTAGCCGAGGACTACCGGAGCGAGGATAAGACGAAAAGTTCATATATTAACCTTGACTCTCGTTGCGTAGGGGATATAGATAAATAATCTCAATGCTCTGAGAGGATTCCTATTAACTGCTAATTCAGGTGACTGCTTTATTGATTTAGAATCTTGAATTCAAATGAAAAAAATCTTGGTAATTTCAATGAAGGCTGGCTTGGGACATATTAAGGCCGCCCAGGCGCTTGAGGAATATGCAAAAAGTAATTTGCCGGATATTAAAATAGAACATGTTGATTTTTGTGAAATTGATCCGATGCTCGGCAAATTTTTTGTGATATTCTATGATATTACCAATAACCACTTGCCTGCGGTTTGGGGCGCGGTTTACGGAGCCTTTGACAAGGAGCCGGTTTTAGCAGCATTCCGCAAAGTGGATGGTTTTCAGCGATTATTCGAAAGCCGTATCGGACGTTATTTAAAAAGGCAAAATCCGGATGGGATCATTTTTACCAATGTAGTTCCCGCGCCGATGGTGACGCCGCCTTGCCGAAAGTTGTTTCCGAATATCCCCTTAGCGGTGGTGGTCACCGATTATCACGGTCATTCGTATTACAATGTGCCGTTGATCGACCGTTACTTTGTGGCGATCCCGGAAGTGAAAAACGATTTGGCACGAGCGGGAGTGGATGGGGACAAAATATCGGTAACTGGGATACCGGTTAGCCAAGAATTCTATGGCAATTATAGCCAAACGAATTTAAAAAGGAAATTGGGATTCAATAATAATTACAAAACAGTACTATTCTCTAGCCGCTTATCCAAGGATTTTATCATTCCGTCATTGGAGGGATTGCTGGCGATGGACGAACCAATAAATTTGGCGGTGGTTTGCGGCGGAAATAATGAGCTTTACAAAAAAATAAATGAAAAAATCCCTCCGCAAAATAATTTCAAATTGGTCAATTGGGCAGATCGCTTTGACGAATATATGAAAGCCGCCGATGTGGTGGTGAGCAAGCCCGGCGGATTGATGATTTCCGAGTGTCTGGCGCTGGGGAAAAAATTAATCATGACCGATCCGATACCAGGACAGGAAGAGCGCAACGCGGAATTTATGGCCAAATACGGTTATGGCAAAATGGCCATCGAACCGGATAAAATTGTTGCCGCCGTCAGAGAAATGTTGCTTTTGCCTAAAACCGATTCCATCGCCGGGCACGCCAATGCAAGCGCTAAAATTTTGGAATATTTTAAATAATATACATATAATATCGCAAAGAATAAATTGGTTTGTTTTGATGTTGATGGCACTTTGGTTGAGAGTCAAACGGAGTACTCCGCAGCGATCTGCAGGATATTCATCTAAAAATAAATGAAATAATAAATAAGATCCACCCCAATGTAACCTATTTATTGCTGTACTAGCATCAATAATTCCATTGATTGCTCAAATAGCCTATTTTGATATAATGGGAAGCCTTATTTATTATGCAGGGAGGGATACTAAAATTGGATGAAGAATTCATATTTTGTTTTTACTTGGTCATAGTCTCCGCAGTGCTTGCGCTTTTAGAAATCCAAATTGAAGGTGCAAATGGGTGGGCAAAAGAGCTGCCAACATGGCGCATTGAGAACAAATGGACGACAACGTTCATGAGCGGAAAACCGCTAACCGGATACCATGCATATTTAATTGCATTCATTGTATTGTTGGCACATATGCCATATTTCTTGGGATTTGTAATTCCCAGCATTTCTATTGAAATGCGGTTGATTTCCCTCATTATTCTATTATTCATTGTAGAGGATTTCCTTTGGTTCGTCTTGAATCCGGCATATGGTATCAGGAAATTCAAGCCCCAATACATTTGGTGGCATGCATCTTCATGGTGGTGGATAATGCCGCGCGATTATTATATCTTTGGATTAATAGGAATCTCTCTGTACCTCCTGAGCATAAAACTGTAGAGATTTCAAAAGGACATGATTATATTATTGCAGCAATGAGCAATTATGACAATCTAGAGACAGTGCCGTGAGATAGAAATAATAAAAATTATAAAATAGCTTGTATTATCGTTCGATTGTATTCATTTGCTCCTTCTACATTGGGATGTCCAATAGCATTTATCTTATCGTTCCAATGGCAAATGGCTTTCTTGCATAAGGAAACCCGATATTCATACTTATTGTCATTGGTCAGCCTACCCTTATTGGTTTGTGGATCAGTTAGCTCCCAAAGCCAGGACTCATTTGTGCCATAGGATCTGTTTGATGGAAAATTGACAGGTGCAAATAAAATCCTCTTCTCATTAAAATGAGAAACAGAATATTGATTGGCTTGTTCTATTGCTTTACTTATGCTTAGCCTTGATTGATTATCGAATAGGTTGGAATTATTACTCATCATAGATATAGTGCGTTTAATCCCGAAGAGTTTCTTGATGAGATTAAAACCCTTACCTTCGATTGAATTTGAATCTAAGTTCTGTAATTCATCGACGAAAACATTAAATGCGGATTCCGATGTGGCATTTGACACAATTGGATAATAACTTGTTACAATGATTTTTGAATTAGTGCATTTGCTTAATAGTTTTACAAGTACGTTTTGCAATGGTTCTTCGATGCCATTGCAAAGAGAGCTTAATTGATCTGGATCAGTTAATGGATTAAGAATTGTTTTGACGTTTATATCATTGATTCCTCCAGATAGCAAAATAAGATCGACGTCTTCCGGATTGCTGATATTATTAGCCTGCTCTAATAAAGTTGGGTCCCAACTACTCAGGTCAGGATCGATGAATACCTTTGATGCCTTTTCCGTTTCTTTGGGCCTCACAAGAGTTGCCCCTGTATGAGCTAAAACCGTTACCTCAACAGGTCTCTTCTGCTTCTTTTGAAGCCAATTGGCTAGCGTATAGTAATATTTTTCTTGTTGTTCTAATCCAGCACCCCATGCAATTGAATCCCCAATCACGACCATGTTAAATGTACTATTCTCTTGCCATTTATCGGTACCTAGCATGAAATGATCTTGAGTCATTGGCACATACGCCCCTGCCTCATCTACCCAACATAATGAGTGCATTGATTCATTAGATCTCGAGAGAGAATTGCTCCCCGAAATATTCAATTTTGATCTATTCTGGACGTCTTGCCCTGAAATTATGGGTTGTCCATAGACTAAATAGACTGATTGAAAGAAAATCCCGAATATCATTATTAGATAGGCAAATCTCATGCAGCTCAGTTTCATCCTTCTTATCTCCTTAATTTAGGTTCTTTATGCAGCAAGACTAACACGACTGGTAGACCAAATCTACCGTTCATGCATATTAATCCATCCATATATAGTTACTAAGGAAAAATGTAATTAACCCATATTTAAAGCATTAATTATACATAATGATAACTATATTTCTAAGAGTGCAAAGATTTATCAATCGGAGGGCTCTATGAAAACCCGAAAATAGTGGGAGGAAGAATGGATCGATTCGCATTAAGAGTAGCTTGTCTCAGTGCTTTTGCGTACATTTGGCCCGTAATCTCGGGTACCTATGTGGATTCACACTACCATCATATTACTTATGGCCCTCGATATTATTGGATGGGGTATTGGGTTGCACTTGGATTTATATTTCCATTCCTTTTCGCCTATATGTTTAATAGAAATAACGATACTTCATTTTTTTCAAGAATTGCCTGCTCAGCTTCGTGGAGATGTTTCTTAACATTTCTATCTGTGTTTGCGCCCATACTCTTGGTTCTTTGGTTAAACTTCAGACCGGAATTTCCCCAATTAGCAATTTTCTCAGCTTCATTAGGTTACAGTCTTGTAATTGCTTTAGTAGTTTATACACATAATTATAAATTAAATTTTCGATTTATGCAAAATGATACCATGCCACAATATGAAAAAATAGAGAGAATCAATTTTGAGTTGACGAATTGGTCTATACTTTCAGGATTCATATCAGTGGCTTTTATCTTGTTTTGTCTTTACCTTTACAGCAATTTTTTTACAATTCCAAAACAATATACTATCTATTCTGAAGAACAGCTTTTGCTTTTTCAATCTTTTGTAATAGCACTTTTTATATGCATAATTTTCACTATATTTGTATTCATAGAACTTTATGAAAAAATCCAGCAAATCAAAAATCTGCCAATCTTTCATGGCGAATATGCATCTCGTGGACCTGAACCCATTGGAAGAGAATCAGAAAGTCCGGGAATCAAGATTAATCCCAAGACATTACGCTTAATAGTAAATGTGATTGGTATTGCTGCAATTATTGTCATTTTTATCTATTTATATCTTCAGCCAAGTTTTCCATCCTTCGTAGCATTAATAGTATTTCTTTTCTCTTTCATCGGCTTTCATGTTAAAATAGCAGACAAGAATAAAGGAACTATTGAGGTGGACAAAATGCTTCAATTTAACAACATCCCCTATGATCAGAACAACAGCTTCACAGGGCGCCAACAGCTATTAGGCAACCTCCGAGCTTATCTAACCTCAAGAAAGAATTCTATACTTAAATCAGTTGTATTCGGCCAGCCAGGTGTGGGTAAAACCCAGCTTGTCCTAGAATACTTTTTCCGGTATAAGTATGATTATGGTGTGGTCTGGTGGGTAAAGTCAGAGAAAACTGACGATCTCGCGAAGGACTATGCTAAATTGGCCGTGTCTCTGGAATTGCAGGAAAAGGATTCTAAAGATCGGGACCTCCAAATAGAGGCAGTTAGACGATGGTTGGAAATGAATCCTGGTTGGTTACTGATTTTTGATAATGCTGATACTCCAGAAGAACTAGAGCGGTATTTGCCAAAGACAGGATCTGGGAATATTATTATTACATCCAGGAACCCTAACTGGAGAACATCGGCTTGGTGCATGGAGGTTCCGGAGTTCGAACGCGTGGAATCAATTGATTTCTTGATTCACAGGACCGGGGAAAATAACAGAGATTCAGCGAACGATCTAGCTGAAGCGATGGGAGACTTGCCATTGGGCCTGGAGCAGGCAGGAGCTTACATGGAAGAGGCAGTTATCTCATTTGAGGAGTTTTTGGCTCGGTTTCAATCGAGGAGTGTGGAAATCATCAAGAGCGGCAAACCCACAGCCTATGAAAAAACCATAGCTACTACTTACAGTATATCTATCGAGAAGGCGAAGAGCGAAGTGCCAGAGAGTTTAGATCTACTAAACCTCTGTGCTTTCCTGGACCCAGATCAGATACCAATAGCCCTATTAACTACTGGGGCAGGAAATCTGCCGGAACCCCTTGCCTCTGCTATAAAGGATCAGTTGAAATTGGACAAAGCCATTGCCTCTTTAAGGCACTATTCCCTGATTAACGTCACCAGAGATGTGCTTTCAATTCATAGATTAGAGCAGATCGCTATTAAGATGCATCTCTCAGACGAAGATAAAAACAAATGGCAAAATGCTGCGGACTGCCTGATGCAGTGTGCTAGAAGGAGTAATACTTGAATGTCCTTTGCTTGAGCTGGATGTGAAAGGGAATCCTTCATAGGAATATGGGTTCAATGGCCTCGGAGCGAAGATAAGAATGCCTGAACTTCCCGAGGAGGAGATGGCTCGAAGGTATTTGGAGGCCACGGCGCTGCACCAGACTATCCGAGCAGCCGAGGTCAAAGGCGGCCGCATCCTGGCCAGAATATCGGCGACGGAGTTAGAGGAGGCCTTGGCCGGTAAGCAATTTCG
The DNA here is from genome assembly GCA_026394565.1 of Methanothrix sp. GTDB lineage: Archaea > Halobacteriota > Methanosarcinia > Methanotrichales > Methanotrichaceae > Methanothrix. Next base: position 336 of record JAPKYA010000115.1, on the reverse strand, counting down.
CTGCGCTTCGCGCCATGGCAAGAGGCTCCTTTTTTAAAGCTGCCCGATTCCTACCTCCTGCCCCACCGCCATCCGGGAGGCACGTGCCCCCGGGACGGTGCTCTTCTCCGGCACGAAAAGATCGGCGGGAGGAACAGCTACTTTTGCCAGGAGCATCAAAAATGAGGAATGTTAAGAATAAATAGTACGAAACAAGTGCTGTGTTGCTCAAATTAACTTAATCTATTTATAGTTGTCATATTATTACATTAGACTTTTCTTCAGATTTATATTCCTAAAAGTATATCATAAAAAATGAATATTCTCCTTAGCTCGCCAATCATCCCATCAACAGAA